>NZ_JACSIQ010000800.1:0-373 GCF_018812105.1 Gluconobacter sp. P1D12_c | reverse complement strand
TGCCCGCTGCTCGACGGACAAACAGGATCTCGCGGCCCAGCATCAGGAACTGCTCAAACTCGGTGTTTCTGCCGATCGTATTTACACCGACAAGGGCTTCACCGGCACGAACCGGGAAAGGGCCGGCCTTGACCAGGCACTGGCGGCTGTTCGTAGTGGCGATACTTTGGTCGTACCAAAGCTTGATCGACTGGCCCGCTCTGTCCCTGATGCACGGCTTATTGGCGACAGCCTGGCATCCCGTGGCGTGAAGCTTCAACTTGGGAACAGTATTCACGATCCGTCTGATCCAATTGGCAAGTTGTTCTTCAACATCCTTGCGACTTTCGCGGAGTTTGAAGCCGATCTGATCCGGATGCGTACTCGTGAAGGG
>NZ_JACSIQ010000799.1:0-373 GCF_018812105.1 Gluconobacter sp. P1D12_c | reverse complement strand
GCATGACTGGCATATCAGCGAGGCCGGATACGCCGAAGCCCTTGGCCGTATGGTTGCAGCCCATCGTGGGCTGCCCCTGGCGTCACTCTGGGGAGACGGCACATCGTCCTCAAGTGATGGTCAATTGTTTCATGCAGGTGGCAGAGGCGCTGCGATCAGCGATATCAATGCGCGCAATGGCAGTGAACCGGGCGTCAGTTTCTACACCCACATCTCCGATCAGTATGATCCGTTTTCGACCCGGGTGATTGCGGCGACGGCCGGTGAAGCACCCTATGTTCTGGATGGGCTGCTGTATCATGCCAACGGGCTTTCCATTGAAGAGCATTATACCGACACGGGTGGGGCATCGGATCATGTTTTCGGGCTGATG
>NZ_JACSIQ010000798.1:0-373 GCF_018812105.1 Gluconobacter sp. P1D12_c | reverse complement strand
GTGTTTAAACATCTTGAACGCATTGGCAGGGATGAGGCCATAAGGCTTCAATCTGATCGCATTGCTGACAGGCTTGAAGGTCTGGGGATTCCGTCTAGGCGTAAGAAGCAGGATGGCACCTTTTTCAAGGTGGGTTTGCTGTCTGGATTAGCTAAGCAGATGGATGAACAGTTTAGGCATATCATGTTCATTCCTGCTGTTGCTGTTGCTGAGCGTCGCCAGTTGAGGAATGAGCTGACCTATTGGATTGATAACATTCTCCCGAATAAGGGGAAGTATCTGCGGTACATGGTTATCACCTGCGGTGAGAACGTCCGCATATATGATGACCTCAAGGCGGAGCATAGGAAATGGACACGCAAGCTCTCTGATT
>NZ_JACSIQ010000797.1:0-373 GCF_018812105.1 Gluconobacter sp. P1D12_c | reverse complement strand
CGTGAGCGCATCGCATCCAATTTTTTGGAGTTTTTCGATAACCTGCTGATGGTGTAGCTTAGAGACAACTTCAATGAGTTCGAGAGCCTTTTTGCCGAGTTCAGTGTCAGGCGTCTGCGTATAATTCTGGACCATAAGACAGGGTTCAGAGACGTTATAGAAAGCATGATGCTGGAGCATCAGCCCAACAATCTTATTCGCCATCTGCTCCTATTTTATTTCATCACCAACGATGACACGACCATAAAGAGAAGGCTCAACACAGAGAGCCATAGCAATATCGGGACCGAACATATCCAAAAGAGAAGGCTCAACACAGAGAGCCATAGCAATATCGGGACCGAACATATCCAATGATTTAGGGACACCTATC
>NZ_JACSIQ010000796.1:0-374 GCF_018812105.1 Gluconobacter sp. P1D12_c | reverse complement strand
GGCTAGCCGGGGGACTAGGTCATGTTGACAAAAAATCTGATCCAGAGCTTTGCTGCGGCGAGATTGAGGAAACTCATGAAGGACAAGGCGGTTTTGTCGTAGCGCGTCGCGATACGGCGCATCTGCTTGAGYYTGTTGAACATCCGCTCRATGCGRTTGCGGTCYCTGTAACGCCGCCAGTCTGTTTTCTGTGGAGCGTTGCGGCCTTTGCGTGATGGAATAACCGGCAGTATCCCACGGAACAGCAGATCCTGGCGGAAGCCGTCGCTGTCATAGCCCCGATCAGCCAGCATGGCTTTGGGGGGCGGGACAGACAGCTTCATCAGGGCGTCTGTGGCTTTGTAGTCCGAGACCTGGCCTCCGGTAAGGACAAA
>NZ_JACSIQ010000795.1:0-374 GCF_018812105.1 Gluconobacter sp. P1D12_c | reverse complement strand
GGAAAGAAACCCAAGCTTTCTGAACGTCAGCAAAAAGAGCTTCGCCGGATGTATGATACCGGCGATTACTCCATCAGCGATCTTTCAGAACTGTTTTCTATTTCTCGGCCAACTGTCTATCGAACTCTCAGCAGAACAGCCTCAACGTTCTTGTTGGGTTCACTCTAAGCGTACGTAAAGTACACTTTCGTGTCGTGACCCCTATTTGAACGAGGCGTTGCGCTGGATTCAGGAGCGGCACGGCAAGGACAACGTGATCGCTGCCATCATTCACCGGGACGAAAAAACGCCGCACCTGTCGGCCTACGTGGTGCCAAAAGACCCCGATACAGGCCGCCTGAATTGCCGCCGGTTCCTCGGTGGTGCCAAGGCCC
>NZ_JACSIQ010000794.1:0-374 GCF_018812105.1 Gluconobacter sp. P1D12_c | reverse complement strand
GGACAGTCCGTCCAACGATCCCCTTCCGGACACATGAAGGAGACATCCGATCATGGCGCGGCGCCGTCTTCTGACCCGTGAAGCTCTCGCCCGACATTACGAGCCTTCTGTCGATGATCGCGAGATCACGAGACATTTTACACTCAGCCAGGATGACTTCGATCTGATCGCAACCCGCCGCGGAGAAACCTCCCGATTGGGTTTCACGATGGTCATGCTCTACATGCGCTGGCCGGGACGGGTGCTGGAATCTGGTGAAACACCACCGGCTCCCATTCTGTCATTTGTTGCGCGGCAGCTCGACCTGTCCCCTGGGCTCTGGTCCCATTACGGACGTCGTGACGAAACCCGTCGATCCCATCTGGCCCACCTGA
>NZ_JACSIQ010000793.1:0-374 GCF_018812105.1 Gluconobacter sp. P1D12_c | reverse complement strand
CGCCATCCCGTTCTTTTTGGCTATAAATCGCATGTTTCCATCGATCGGAAATACCGGTTCATCCGCAAATGGAAAACAACRSATGCCGCYGCCAGTGATGGCGCGCGATTGAGAGAGGGGCTTCTGGATAAARCCAATACSGCCTCAAGCGTTTGGGCTGATACAGCTTATCGCTCGAAAGCGAATGAGGACTTCATGGACAAAGAGGGTTTTGTCTCAAAGGTTCACAGAAAAAAGCCGCATCTCAAGCCTATGCCCCGACATATCCAGAAATCGAATGCTGGAAAGTCCGTGATCCGATCGCGCGTCGAGCACGTCTTTGCCGACCAGAAATCACAGACGGGATTGTTCATCCGAACTGTCGGTATCACCCG
>NZ_JACSIQ010000792.1:0-374 GCF_018812105.1 Gluconobacter sp. P1D12_c | reverse complement strand
CGGGAGATAACCGGCGTTCCGCAGGGTCGCGTCAAATCGGTCAAACAGCCTTTCAATGGCACCCGCCTGTGTCAAACGCTCACGAAACAGCCAGACCGTTTTGGCATCCGGCACGCGGTCCGACAGCCCCAATCCCAGAAAGCGCATGAACGACAGGCGGTCGTTGATCAGATACTCTGTCCGTTCATCAGACAAAGTGTTCAACGTCTGGATGACCAGAATTTTGAACATCAGCACCGGATCAAACGGCGGACGTCCGCCTTTACTTCCGTCTGAATAGGCCAGAGCCAGCTCCAGATCAGGGCGGAACACCTCAAAATCCACAGTCCGGGAAAAGGCCTCCAGCTGATCRCCAAGCCCGCTCAGCCGRGCAA
>NZ_JACSIQ010000791.1:0-374 GCF_018812105.1 Gluconobacter sp. P1D12_c | reverse complement strand
CAGGATTCACGAGCGGCACGGCAAGGACAACGTGATCGCAGCCATCATTCACCGGGACGAAAAACCGCCGCACCTGTCGGCCTACTAGGTGCCAAAAGACCCCGATACAGGCCGCCTGAATTGCCGCCGGTTCCTCGGTGGTGCCAAGGCCATGAACGAGATGCAGACCGACTTTGCGCGAGTTGTGGGACGCCCTGTCGGACTGGAACGCGGCATCGAAGGAAGCAAGGCCACCCACACCAAGCTGAAAACCTACTACGGGGCGCTAGAACGGGACGCACCCGAGCACAAAAACCTGACCCCTGCTGACCTAGAACCGCAGGTGCTCAAGCAAAAACCTGACCCCTGCTGACCTAGAACCGCAGGTGCTCAAG
>NZ_JACSIQ010000080.1:0-782 GCF_018812105.1 Gluconobacter sp. P1D12_c | reverse complement strand
GTTGTTCTTCAACATCCTTGCGACTTTCGCGGAGTTTGAAGCCGATCTGATCCGGATGCGTACTCGTGAAGGGATGGCCGTTGCACGCGACAAAGGTAAACTACGCGGAAAGAAACCCAAGCTTTCTGAACGTCAGCAAAAAGAGCTTCGCCGGATGTATGATACCGGCGATTACTCCATCAGCGATCTTTCAGAACTGTTTTCTATTTCTCGGCCAACTGTCTATCGAACTCTCAGCAGAACAGCCTCAACGTTCTTGTTGGGTTCACTCTAAGCGTACGTAAAGTACACTTTCGTGTCGTGACCCCTATTTGAACGAGGCGTTGCGCTGGATTCAGGAGCGGCACGGCAAGGACAACGTGATCGCTGCCATCATTCACCGGGACGAAAAAACGCCGCACCTGTCGGCCTACGTGGTGCCAAAAGACCCCGATACAGGCCGCCTGAATTGCCGCCGGTTCCTCGGTGGTGCCAAGGCCCTGAACGAGATGCAGACCGACTTTGCGCGAGTTGTGGGACGCCCTGTCGGACTGGAACGCGGCATCGAAGGAAGCAAGGCCACCCACACCAAGCTGAAAACCTACTACGGGGCGCTAGAACGGGACGCACCCGAGCACAAAAACCTGACCCCTGCTGACCTAGAACCGCAGGTGCTCAAGAAGGGGATTTTTACCCGTGTTGTGGAAGACCCTGAGCAGGTGGCAAAACGCATCAGTCAGACCGTTCAGCAGCATTATGAACCTGCCGTTCAGAGCGCCACAGTTGCCCGCACAGCGACCAAA
>NZ_JACSIQ010000790.1:0-374 GCF_018812105.1 Gluconobacter sp. P1D12_c | reverse complement strand
CAAGAGAAGGCTCAACACAGAGAGCCATAGCAATATCGGGCCCGAACATATCCAATGATTTAGGGACACCTATCGTGGCTTCGCCTTCATCACGCTTCGTGAAAAGCTCAGCATCATTGATGACACGCTTCTTCATCATCTTCAGAGATCCATCAGACTGATCTCGAACGATGCGAAGCCTCTCATCATTAAGAGACCCCTTGAACTCCTTAAACGATCCGTACCTCTGTATCAGTCGCGTATTGAGTGTCTCATTATAGAACCACTCAAGATGGCCATCCTCCATCGTCTCAATATCGTTCGGCTTAGTCACATATTTTGTGACCTCATCAACAGACTCAAGAGTTCCCGCAT
The DNA here is from genome assembly GCF_018812105.1 of Gluconobacter sp. P1D12_c. NCBI lineage: Bacteria > Pseudomonadati > Pseudomonadota > Alphaproteobacteria > Acetobacterales > Acetobacteraceae > Gluconobacter > Gluconobacter sp. P1D12_c. The sequence continues at coordinate 20 of NZ_JACSIQ010000790.1, read as the reverse complement.
CCTTAACAATGCACGACATC
>NZ_JACSIQ010000789.1:0-374 GCF_018812105.1 Gluconobacter sp. P1D12_c | reverse complement strand
AACAGACCACCCCAGATGGAACACATGCCCAAGCCATGAACGAGGATAATACCCCCCATCATATGACTGAGCTTTGATGACCCTTTGGGCCTCTAATTTCGTATATGAACGACCTACGGATTCCATCCGAGACCACCAGTCTTGGCGGTCTTGTGTTGAACCATCGCCATCAGTTGTGTTATAATACTGATGTGGGTCGGGTTGTGACGTTCCTGCGTCATGAGCCTTCTCCTAACCTATCGGGCTTCTTCGATGTAATCCGCCAAGATATCCATCGATTTAACCTCGACTCACATTCTACCATAAAAATCAGATTATCAAGAACCATCCCACACAGATGGCCTACGGCCACACTACGTGGCTCCCGCTCTGCG
>NZ_JACSIQ010000788.1:0-375 GCF_018812105.1 Gluconobacter sp. P1D12_c | reverse complement strand
GCTCAGGACTCATAGCCAGAAGATGACGGTTGCGGCGAGGCAGATGGCTGAGAAGAAGACGGTGCCGCATCTGTCATAGCGTTTTGCGACCCGCCGCCAGTCCTTGAGGGGGCCGAACATGATTTCGATGCGGTTGCGTCTTTTGTATTTTCGCTTGTCGTATTTGACTGGCTTTCCGCGGGATCTCCGTCCCGGAATGCAGGGCYTKATCCCTKTYYCCTCCAGGGCRTCCCKGAACCAGTCAGCATCATAACCCCGGTCCGCCAGCATCCACTGTGCCATGGGCAGGCTGTCCAGCAGAGCAGCGGCACCGGTGTAATCACTGACCTGTCCCGCCGTCATGAAGAAGCTCAGCGGTCGTCCGTTCTGATCCGG
>NZ_JACSIQ010000787.1:0-375 GCF_018812105.1 Gluconobacter sp. P1D12_c | reverse complement strand
GATGCGGCTTTTTCCTGTGGACCTTTGAGACAAAGCCCTGCTTTTCCATGAAGACTTCGTTGGCTTTAGAGCGATACGCGGTATCGGACCAGACGCTTGAGTCGGTATTGGCTTTATCCAGAAGCCCCTCTCTCAATCACGCGCCATCACTGGCGGCGGCATCTGTTGTCTTCCATTTGCGGATGAACCGATACTTCCGGTCGATGGAGACGTGGGGTTTGTAGCCAAAGAATGGGATAGCGAGATCACTCGACGGCATGGTTCCATCGTCCTGCCGCTTCGCTTTCGTGAACTTCAGCGTCCAGCGCGCATGGCGATCCTTGTGCGACAGCTTTGACGGCTTGTCCTGCCAGTCTTCGGGAATACGGCCTGCCC
>NZ_JACSIQ010000786.1:0-375 GCF_018812105.1 Gluconobacter sp. P1D12_c | reverse complement strand
GCATTTTCCCGGACTGTGGATTTTGAAGTGTTCCGTCCTGATCTGGAGAAGGCACTGGCCTATTCAGATGGAAGCAAAGGCGGGCGACCGCCATTTGATCCGGTGCTGATGTTCAAGATCCTGGTGATCCAGACGTTGAACAATTTGTCTGATGAGCGGACGGAATATCTGATCAACGATCGCCTGTCGTTCATGCGCTTCCTTGGGCTGGGGCTTTCAGATCGTGTTCCTGATGCCAAAACACTCTGGCTGTTCCGTGAGCGCCTGACGCAGGTGGGAGCGATCGAGGGTCTGTTCAACCGTTTTGACGCGACCCTGCGGCACGCCGGCTATCTGCCGATGTCGGGCCAGATCCTGGATGCAACGCTGGTGGCG
>NZ_JACSIQ010000785.1:0-375 GCF_018812105.1 Gluconobacter sp. P1D12_c | reverse complement strand
ACGTTCCAGAGGTTAAGGAAGCGAAGGAATCACGCGGAGAGATTTTTGATGCAGGACCGTCTGAGAATGGGTGTGAGTCATCTTCTCGGATAGGTTTTTATGAGCTTCTTCGTCGCAACAGTGGGAACAAGGTTGATGTGTTTAAACATCTTGAACGCATTGGCAGGGATGAGGCCATAAGGCTTCAATCTGATCGCATTGCTGACAGGCTTGAAGGTCTGGGGATTCCGTCTAGGCGTAAGAAGCAGGATGGCACCTTTTTCAAGGTGGGTTTGCTGTCTGGATTAGCTAAGCAGATGGATGAACAGTTTAGGCATATCATGTTCATTCCTGCTGTTGCTGTTGCTGAGCGTCGCCAGTTGAGGAATGAGCTGA
>NZ_JACSIQ010000784.1:0-375 GCF_018812105.1 Gluconobacter sp. P1D12_c | reverse complement strand
TATATGATGACCTCAAGGCGGAGCATAGGAAATGGACACGCAAGCTCTCTGATTGCTTCCGTTGGCTCAATCAAAAATATGGTTCAAATCTGTATTTCAGGGGGACTGAGTTCACTCATAATGAGGATCATGAAACCCTTAACATGCATATGAATATCCTCTTTGATCTGCCGTATTTGAAGGGGAACGGCTGGCAGGATTTTCTTGCTGATGTTCGTGAGAGGATGTCGTGCATTGTTAAGGATGCGGGAACTCTTGAGTCTGTTGATGAGGTCACAAAATATGTGACTAAGCCGAACGATATTGAGACGATGGAGGATGGCCATCTTGAGTGGTTCTATAATGAGACACTCAATACGCGACTGATACAGAGGT
>NZ_JACSIQ010000783.1:0-376 GCF_018812105.1 Gluconobacter sp. P1D12_c | reverse complement strand
TCGACCGGAAGTTTCGGTTCATCCGAAAATGGAAGACGACGGATGCCGCCGCCAGTGATGGTGCGCGATTGAGAGAGGGGCTGTTAGATTAAACCAATACGGCCTCAAGCGTTTGGGCTGATACAGCTTATCGCTCGAAAGCGAATGAGTAATTCATTGACAAAGAGGGTTTTGTCTCGAAGGTTCACAGGAAAAAAGCCGCATCTCAAGCCTATGCCCCGACATATCCAGAAATCGAATGCTGGAAAGGCCGTGATCCGATCGCGCGTCGAGCACGTCTTTGCCGACCAGTAATCACAGACGGGATTGTTCATCCGAACTGTCGGTATCACCCGGGCCACCATGAGGATCGGGCTGGCCAATATCGTCTACAACA
>NZ_JACSIQ010000782.1:0-376 GCF_018812105.1 Gluconobacter sp. P1D12_c | reverse complement strand
CATCCTGAGATCTGATTCACTGGTTGCTTCAACGCAGACGGTACGGTGGAGCGGGCATGGCACGAGGTGATCTGACGGATCAGGAATGGGCGATAATTGGTCCGCTTCTGCCGCCTGAGCGCGGACGTTGGGCTCGACCAGCTGGAGACAACCGCCTGTTTCTCAATGGTATGCTGCATGTTCTGCGCACAGGCTGTCCGTGGCGGGACATGCATGAGCGCTACGGMAAATGGAACTCGGTCTATGTCMGGTTCCGGCGTTGGGCTGAACAGGGTGTATGGGATGCCTTGCTGCAAACTCTGGTGGACGTGGGACTGAGTGATGACTGGCAGCATATGGTCGACAGTACCGTGGTTCGCGCCCACTCCCAGGCAAC
>NZ_JACSIQ010000781.1:0-376 GCF_018812105.1 Gluconobacter sp. P1D12_c | reverse complement strand
AACTCGGGACCAGTGGAACCAGGAGAAGCAACAAGCCAAGGCTTTAGCTATTGCAGTGCAAAGCAGTAGGCCAAGGCGGAGGGGGTATCTCCAAAGGATCAAAATGAAGCCTATAAGCAATCGTTTAGAGATTGGCAGGACAGTTATTGGGATAAGGTCGTGAAGTCTTCTGGCTTAACTCGTATTGGTCCAGGTCGTATGCGTTTAACTCGGGACCAGTGGAACCAGGAGAAGCAACAAGCCAAGGCTTTAGCTATTGCTCTGGGTGATGGTCGTGCTGTTGCATAGCGTGTGGATGCTGCATAAGCTAAGGCTGAAAAGTTTGAGATGGCTGGCACGATGGTTGGTGCTGTTTCTTCTGCTGTTGCTGGTGGTG
>NZ_JACSIQ010000079.1:0-782 GCF_018812105.1 Gluconobacter sp. P1D12_c | reverse complement strand
GTAGAATGTGAGTCGAGGTTAAATCGATGGATATCTTGGCGGATTACATCGAAGAAGCCCGATAGGTTAGGAGAAGGCTCATGACGCAGGAACGTCACAACCCGACCCACATCAGTATTATAACACAACTGATGGCGATGGTTCAACACAAGACCGCCAAGACTGGTGGTCTCGGATGGAATCCGTAGGTCGTTCATATACGAAATTAGAGGCCCAAAGGGTCATCAAAGCTCAGTCATATGATGGGGGGTATTATCCTCGTTCATGGCTTGGGCATGTGTTCCATCTGGGGTGGTCTGTTGATGATATCTGCTGGCTGATATCTGCTGACTGCAAGCACCTTGGGCTTATAGCTCGGGATTATTCTGCTGATGAGAATCTGCGTTTTGCGTGTCGTTCGGAACAGGAAGACAGGCGACGCTTCAGGCTTCCTGCTGGTGGTTTAGAATACGTTCCAGAGGTTAAGGAAGCGAAGGAATCACGCGGAGAGATTTTTGATGCAGGACCGTCTGAGAATGGGTGTGAGTCATCTTCTCGGATAGGTTTTTATGAGCTTCTTCGTCGCAACAGTGGGAACAAGGTTGATGTGTTTAAACATCTTGAACGCATTGGCAGGGATGAGGCCATAAGGCTTCAATCTGATCGCATTGCTGACAGGCTTGAAGGTCTGGGGATTCCGTCTAGGCGTAAGAAGCAGGATGGCACCTTTTTCAAGGTGGGTTTGCTGTCTGGATTAGCTAAGCAGATGGATGAACAGTTTAGGCATATCATGTTCATTCCTG
>NZ_JACSIQ010000780.1:0-376 GCF_018812105.1 Gluconobacter sp. P1D12_c | reverse complement strand
TTTCTGGCGTAGCTGTTGGGCCAGTTTCACGCAGCCCTCGATAACCTTCTCCCGGTATTGGGTCGGAATATCCCTCAGAGCCTTCACAAGAGGCTCCAGACGGCTCTGAAGCTGTTTCAGGCTCTCTCTGTCTTCCTTGGCCCGTTTGGTCGCTGTGCGGGCAACTGTGGCGCTCTGAACGGCAGGTTCATAATGCTGCTGAACGGTCTGACTGATGCGTTTTGCCACCTGCTCAGGGTCTTCCACAACACGGGTAAAAATCACCTTCTTGAGCACCTGCGGTTCTAGGTCAGCAGGGGTCAGGTTTTTGTGCTCGGGTTCGTCCCGTTCTAGCGCCCCGTAGTAGGTTTTCAGCTTGGTGTGGGTGGCCTTGCTT
>NZ_JACSIQ010000779.1:0-376 GCF_018812105.1 Gluconobacter sp. P1D12_c | reverse complement strand
TAACACAACTGATGGCGATGGTTCAACACAAGACCGCCAAGACTGGTGGTCTCGGATGGAATCCGTAGGTCGTTCATATACGAAATTAGAGGCCCAAAGGGTCATCAAAGCTCAGTCATATGATGGGGGGTATTATCCTCGTTCATGGCTTGGGCATGTGTTCCATCTGGGGTGGTCTGTTGATGATATCTGCTGGCTGATATCTGCTGACTGCAAGCACCTTGGGCTTATAGCTCGGGATTATTCTGCTGATGAGAATCTGCGTTTTGCGTGTCGTTCGGAACAGGAAGACAGGCGACGCTTCAGGCTTCCTGCTGGTGGTTTAGAATACGTTCCAGAGGTTAAGGAAGCGAAGGAATCACGCGGAGAGATTTTT
>NZ_JACSIQ010000778.1:0-376 GCF_018812105.1 Gluconobacter sp. P1D12_c | reverse complement strand
CTATCCGAGAAGATGACTCACACCCATTCTCAGACGGTCCTGCATCAAAAATCTCTCCGCGTGATTCCTTCGCTTCCTTAACCTCTGGAACGTATTCTAAACCACCAGCAGGAAGCCTGAAGCGTCGCCTGTCTTCCTGTTCCGAACGACACGCAAAACGCAGATTCTCATCAGCAGAATAATCCCGAGCTATAAGCCCAAGKTGCTTKCAGTCAGCAGATATCAGCCAGCAGATATCATCAACAGACCACCCCAGATGGAACACATGCCCAAGCCATGAACGAGGATAATACCCCCCATCATATGACTGAGCTTTGATGACCCTTTGGGCCTCTAATTTCGTATATGAACGACCTACGGATTCCATCCGAGACCA
>NZ_JACSIQ010000777.1:0-377 GCF_018812105.1 Gluconobacter sp. P1D12_c | reverse complement strand
GGACAGATCATGCTAACCCGCGAAGAAATCGCCGAAAAAGTCGGAATTCGGGTCAACGAAGTTACAGCCATCATGAATGAACTGGTGAAGTTCGGTGCGATTTTCTCCGAGCGCGAAAAGGTAGCCGGTATGCGAGGGCCGGGTCTTGTCCGCTACTACATGAACCGCCACGTTGCTGAAGTAGGTAGTCGTGCTACACAAGAAGAACTTTCTACAATACMAAAGCCTGGATTTAATCTTGAAGTTATAGAAGGAGGAAAATTATGAAAACTAACGAACGATTCCATATTGCATGCCAAAATACATTTATAATTTCTCATTCAAACGACTTAGAAACTATGAAAATTTGGAAAAATCTTAAGGAATTACATGATGAA
>NZ_JACSIQ010000776.1:0-377 GCF_018812105.1 Gluconobacter sp. P1D12_c | reverse complement strand
GGACACGCAAGCTCTCTGATTGCTTCCGTTGGCTCAATCAAAAATATGGTTCAAATCTGTATTTCAGGGGGACTGAGTTCACTCATAATGAGGATCATGAAACCCTTAACATGCATATGAATATCCTCTTTGATCTGCCGTATTTGAAGGGGAACGGCTGGCAGGATTTTCTTTCTGATGTTCTTGAGAGGATGTCGTGCATTGTTAAGGATGCGGGAACTCTTGAGTCTGTTGATGAGGTCACAAAATATGTGACTAAGCCGAACGAGATTGAGACGATGGAGGATGGCCATCATGAGTGGTTCTCTAATGAGACACTCAATACGCGACTGATACAGAGGTCCGGATCGTTTAAGGAGTTCAAGGGGTCTCTAAAT
>NZ_JACSIQ010000775.1:0-377 GCF_018812105.1 Gluconobacter sp. P1D12_c | reverse complement strand
CGTTGATGACCGCCGTGTGCTGAGCGGCATCATTTTTGTGAACCGCAATGGTATGCGCTGGCGTGATGCGCCCCGGGAATACGGTCCGCACAAAACGCTCTACAATCGCTGGAAGCGTTGGGGCGACATGGGCATTTTCATGCGGATGATGGATGGCCTGTCTACTGCGAAAGCCGAGCCTCAGACGATTATGATTGATGCGACGTATCTCAAGGCGCACCGCACGGCTTCAAGCCTGCGGCTAAAAAGGGGATCCAGGCCGCCTGATCGGTCGCACCAAAGGCGGTATGAACACCAAACTGCATGCGGTCACCGATCAGAACGGACGACCGCTGAGCTTTTTCATGACTGCGGGGCAGATCAGCGATTATACTGGT
>NZ_JACSIQ010000774.1:0-377 GCF_018812105.1 Gluconobacter sp. P1D12_c | reverse complement strand
AAGCTTCTTTTTTTGTCGGTAATGGCACATTTGGCTGACCGACAAACCATTCGTAGAGTGAAGGATCACTCGGAAGGCGAAGTGTCTCTAGAAGCACTTCATTATCTCGCACTATAGAAAATTCAAAAAATTCATCTAAATTTTCATCATGTAATTCCTTAAGATTTTTCCAAATTTTCATAGTTTCTAAGTCGTTTGAATGAGAAATTATAAATGTATTTTGGCATGCAATATGGAATCGTTCGTTAGTTTTCATAATTTTCCTCCTTCTATAACTTCAAGATTAAATCCCGGCTTTGGTATTGTAGAAAGTTCTTCTTGTGTAGCACGACTACCTACTTCAGCAACGTGGCGGTTCATGTAGTAGCGGACAAGAC
>NZ_JACSIQ010000773.1:0-378 GCF_018812105.1 Gluconobacter sp. P1D12_c | reverse complement strand
CCGTAGAGCTTGATGAGCCTCCTATTGAGGTTCCGGATTCCGAATACTTCGAAGCTAATCAGGACGCCTTTCAGGAGCTTGCAGACTGGTATCTTTGAAGCTCCGCAGGACCGACGACAATGTAATTGTCATAGTCGGACACTATGACAAGTCAAATATTGATTTCTATCTGCTACAATAAGTTTCCAGTACCCCACAAACTGAGGGTCGGAGATTGTTATGGATATGGTAAAGAAGGAAAAATATAGAGAAATAGAGAGAGAAGTACAGAGGCTTGAAAATCTGTTCAATATAAAGGCTGTGCGATTGAAGGCACGTTATGAGACCAAGGCTATTCGTTATATGTTTGGGAATGGGGTCGAGGTTTATTGCGGTTGG
>NZ_JACSIQ010000772.1:0-378 GCF_018812105.1 Gluconobacter sp. P1D12_c | reverse complement strand
TTTCTATGTAATCCAAAAACAAAGAAGAATGCGAAGGAAGACAACGCAAATAATCTCTATAACTTTTCACATCCTTCACAGGAAAAGAATGGTCAATATAATGGTCATGCAAACAAGTCATGATATCGTAAGGCTTTTCCCAACCGCAATAAACCTCGACCCCATTCCCAAACATATAACGAATAGCCTTGGTCTCATAACGTGCCTTCAATCGCACAGCCTTTATATTGAACAGATTTTCAAGCCTCTGTACTTCTCTCTCTATTTCTCTATATTTTTCCTTCTTTACCATATCCATAACAATCTCCGACCCTCAGTTTGTGGGGTACTGGAAACTTATTGTAGCATATAGAAATCAATATTTGACTTGTCATAGTG
>NZ_JACSIQ010000771.1:0-378 GCF_018812105.1 Gluconobacter sp. P1D12_c | reverse complement strand
CTTCTTTACCATATCCATAACAATCTCCGACCCTCAGTTTGTGGGGTACTGGAAACTTATTGTAGCAGATAGAAATCAATATTTGACTTGTCATAGTGTCCGACTATGACAATTACATTGTCGTCGGTCCTGCGGAGCTTCAAAGATACCAGTCTGCAAGCTCCTGAAAGGCGTCCTGATTAGCTTCGAAGTATTCGGAATCCGGAACCTCAATAGGAGGCTCATCAAGCTCTACGGKGTCTTGTAGACGCTCTATGTCGAGAACCTTTGACAGCATCCCATCTTCTAAGACGCTACCCCCACCTCTACCCATGTGAGATATCGTGTAAGTGTCAAGCATATATGCTTTTGCGGAATCATCCACCGCATTGATATCCC
>NZ_JACSIQ010000078.1:0-784 GCF_018812105.1 Gluconobacter sp. P1D12_c | reverse complement strand
TTTCAGCCCCCTTTTTTCAAAAGGTGGACTTACTACACAATTTGCAAGCAAATTGTCGTAAGCTGAAGAAGGAAACCCCTTCTTCAGATATATTCAGAAAGCTTCTTTTTTTGTCGGTAATGGCACATTTGGCTGACCGACAAACCATTCGTAGAGTGAAGGATCACTCGGAAGGCGAAGTGTCTCTAGAAGCACTTCATTATCTCGCACTATAGAAAATTCAAAAAATTCATCTAAATTTTCATCATGTAATTCCTTAAGATTTTTCCAAATTTTCATAGTTTCTAAGTCGTTTGAATGAGAAATTATAAATGTATTTTGGCATGCAATATGGAATCGTTCGTTAGTTTTCATAATTTTCCTCCTTCTATAACTTCAAGATTAAATCCCGGCTTTGGTATTGTAGAAAGTTCTTCTTGTGTAGCACGACTACCTACTTCAGCAACGTGGCGGTTCATGTAGTAGCGGACAAGACCCGGCCCTCGCATACCGGCTACCTTTTCGCGCTCGGAGAAAATCGCACCGAACTTCACCAGTTCATTCATGATGGCTGTAACTTCGTTGACCCGAATTCCGACTTTTTCGGCGATTTCTTCGCGGGTTAGCATGATCTGTCCGGTATGTGGGAACAGGTGGTCGAACAAGAGCGTCCAGACGTCCACGGCCTTCATTGGACGTTTACTGTTCTTCATWAGCCACAAGGTGACAGCACGGTTCTGTGCGGGACGGATCATAACAAACGGCTCCGTTGTTCCGGGGGCTGGGGTAGTAATGCGTTGAACGG
>NZ_JACSIQ010000770.1:0-378 GCF_018812105.1 Gluconobacter sp. P1D12_c | reverse complement strand
ATACTTTACTGCCGCTGGATGACTGCCTTTATGCCCTGCAGGCCAGCATTCCTCATCTGACACGTTCGGCCCTGCATCGCTGCTTTCAGCGTCACGGGATATCCCGGTTGCCGGACATCGAAGGAGACAGGCTCAAACGCCAGCGCTTCAAACGCTATCCCATCGGCTTTTTTCACATCGATATTGCCGAAGTCCAGACYGCTGAAGACAAGCWGCACCTCTTCGTTGCTATCGACCGGACAAGCAAATTCGCTGTCACACAACTCGTCGGGAAAGCCGATCGGAAGACAGCCTGGGAATTCCTCGAACATCTCCTGAGCATCATCCCTTACCGGATCCACACCATCCTGACCGACAATGGGATCCAGTTCKCTGACC
>NZ_JACSIQ010000769.1:0-378 GCF_018812105.1 Gluconobacter sp. P1D12_c | reverse complement strand
GGCGGCGGCATCCGTCGTCTTCCATTTTCGGATGAACCGAAACTTCCGGTCGATGGACACGTGGGATTTGTAGCCAAAGAACGGGATAGCGAGATCCGTTGCGGGCATACTCCCGTCATCCTGCCGTTTTGCTTTCGTGAACTTCAGCGTCCAGCGCGCATGACGATCCTTGTGCGACAGCTTTGCCGACTTGTCCTGCCAGTCTTCGGGAATACGTCCTGCCCGGAGATCTGCYTTCTCRGCRTTCGTRTTGCGCTGCTTTGGAGCSGCCACCAGCGTTGCATCCAGGATCTGGCCCGACATCGGCAGATAACCGGCGTTCCTCAAAATAGTGTCAAAGCGATTGAACAGACCCTCGATCGCTCCCACCTGCGTCAG
>NZ_JACSIQ010000768.1:0-378 GCF_018812105.1 Gluconobacter sp. P1D12_c | reverse complement strand
ATCGTATTTACACCGACAAGGGCTTCACCGGCACGAACCGGGAAAGGGCCGGCCTTGACCAGGCACTGGCGGCTGTTCGTAGTGGCGATACTTTGGTCGTACCACAGCTTGCTCGACTGGCCCGCTCTGTCCCTGATGCACGGCTTATTGGCGACAGCCTGGCATCCCGTGGCGTGAAGCTTCAACTTGGGAAAAGTAATCACGATCCGTCTGATCCAATGGGCAAGTTGTTCTTCAAAATCCTTGCGACTTTCGCGGAGTTTGAAGCCGATCTGATCCGGATGCGTACTCGTGAAGGGATGGCCGTTGCACGCGACAAAGGTAAACTACGCACTCGTGAAGGGATGGCCGTTGCACGCGACAAAGGTAAACTACGCG
>NZ_JACSIQ010000767.1:0-379 GCF_018812105.1 Gluconobacter sp. P1D12_c | reverse complement strand
CGCTCTAGGCAATAGAGCGATCAGAACCCTTTTGAGGCTTCGCCTTAGGTTCCCACGTCGCCTGGAATGACTCAAGCCACTCCTTCGCAATCCTATCGCAATCACGCATTAAATCATCCAACGTGTAGACAGTCTTAATGAACGGAACAGGATTAATTCCATGCGAATCCAAAGAATCAAAAACTAAACCAAGATAAGTTTCAAGCTGTTCATTCTTCTTCTGTAAATCTCTGAACGGCTTGCCCTTATCAAAACTTTTTTCGCGTTCGCTTTTCAATTCGTTCAATAGTGATTTTCGTGATTCATTACTTTTGTGAATTTTTGTTTTTAGTGATGAATTACTCGCTTTCAACTTCTCATTTTGATTCTTCAATAAATG
>NZ_JACSIQ010000766.1:0-379 GCF_018812105.1 Gluconobacter sp. P1D12_c | reverse complement strand
TCATGCCGTAAGGCGGGCGATGGCACAGCATCTTGGTGAACGGGTCCCAGAAAGGAGCAATGGCGATGGCATAAGGTGTGCCTTCCATCGGGCCATTCCCTTCAGCCGCCCCGGCACCCGGTTTGTAATGCGGAGCATCGATCGGCATCAGCTTCAGCGCATCGGCCTTCCGGCGGGTGATGAGCTGGGCATACATTGGTGATGCATTCCAGTTGGCAATCAGGATGCCGGTGTTTGGGTCGTAGGACATGGAGCCCCAGTCACTGCCACCATTGTTGCCGGGATACATGATCCAGGGCTTGTCCAGACTTGGGGCCGTGAACTCACCGTCATAATGCGCGCTGCGGAATTTGATCCGGCAGWAGAGCTGATCGATCGG
>NZ_JACSIQ010000765.1:0-380 GCF_018812105.1 Gluconobacter sp. P1D12_c | reverse complement strand
ACTGGAAACTTATAGTAGCAGAAAGAAATCAATATTTGACTTGTCATAGTGTCCGACTATGACAATTACATTGTCGTCGGACCTGCGGAGCTTCAAAGATACCAGTCTGCAAGCTCCTGAAAGGCGTCCTGATTAGCTTCGAAGTATTCGGAATCCGGAACATCAATAGGAGGCTCATCAAGCTCTACGGGGTCTTGTAGACGCTCTATGTCGAGAACCTTTGACAGCATCCCATCTTCTAAGACGCTACCCCCACCTCTACCCATGTGAGATATCGTGTAAGTGTCAAGCATATATGCTTTTGCGGAATCATCCACCGCATTGATATCCCTGTTGCCAAGCTCCCACGAACCACGCAACGCAAACAGATTACGCCCCGT
>NZ_JACSIQ010000764.1:0-380 GCF_018812105.1 Gluconobacter sp. P1D12_c | reverse complement strand
AATTGACCATCACTTGAGGACGATGTGCCGTCTCCCCAGAGTGACGCCAGGGGCAGCCCACGATGGGCTGCAACCATACGGCCAAGGGCTTCGGCGTATCCGGCCTCGCTGATATGCCAGTCATGCAGATGCGCCAACTGGCGCAGGGTGGCACCCTGACAGGTGTCGGCCATGCGTGTCAGACCAAGATTAATCCCATCCGCCAGGATCACCGTCAGCAGGGCGTTTTTGTCATCCGCGACACGGCTGGAACGGCGATGGGTAAAGCAGTCGGTGAAGCTGATCCAGCGGTCCACTTCCAGCAGAAGATCAGTAATCTTGATGCGTGGCAGCCGGTCGTAAGCCGCCCGCCTCAACTCTTCCACAGCAGGGGGTGTAAT
>NZ_JACSIQ010000763.1:0-380 GCF_018812105.1 Gluconobacter sp. P1D12_c | reverse complement strand
GGTAGTCGTGCTACACAAGAAGAACTTTCTACAATACCAAAGCCGGGATTTAATCTTGAAGTTATAGAAGGAGGAAAATTATGAAAACTAACGAACGATTCCATATTGCATGCCAAAATACATTTATAATTTCTCATTCAAACGACTTAGAAACTATGAAAATTTGGAAAAATCTTAAGGAATTACATGATGAAAATTTAGATGAATTTTTTGAATTTTCTATAGTGCGAGATAATGAAGTGCTTCTAGAGACACTTCGCCTTCCGAGTGATCCTTCACTCTACGAATGGTTTGTCGGTCAGCCAAATGTGCCATTACCGACAAAAAAAGAAGCTTTCTGAATATATCTGAAGAAGGGGTTTCCTTCTTCAGCTTACGAC
>NZ_JACSIQ010000762.1:0-381 GCF_018812105.1 Gluconobacter sp. P1D12_c | reverse complement strand
GGTTTTGAGGTCTGCTCTGTGATTCCATTCGTCCGGTTCTGACTGAGGGAATGACGCTATGAAGCAGCTTGGTTTCTTTGATGTTGAAGAGCGTTTGACTCGCTTGAGCGGGCTTGGTGATGAGCTCGAAGCATTTTCCCGGACTGTGGATTTTGAAGTGTTCCGTCCTGATCTGGAGAAGGCACTGGCCTATTCAGATGGAAGCAARGGCGGRCGACCGCCATTTGATCCGGTGCTGATGTTCAAAATYCTGGTSATCCAGACGTTGAACACTTTGTCTGATGAACGGACAGAGTATCTGATCAACGACCGCCTGTCGTTCATGCGCTTTCTGGGATTGGGGCTGTCGGACCGCGTGCCGGATGCCAAAACGGTCTGGCT
>NZ_JACSIQ010000761.1:0-381 GCF_018812105.1 Gluconobacter sp. P1D12_c | reverse complement strand
ATCCCAGACGGACCTCACCATGCCCAGCCGTAGAGAACCGGCCAGACTGGAGCCCAATCGTGTCCAGCGTGGCTGTATCGTTGGCAAGCGCCATGTCGTGGCTGTATCGTTGGCAAGCGCCATGTGCAGCCCAATGCAACGCAGCGGCCGCACTCCGCTTCCCAGAAGGGAATCCGCGCCTTGGCCAGCAATGCGGCCCAGGATCTGGCTGTCCACTTTCACGTCAACCATGTAGACGCCCAGCTGCCCAATCAAAGACTGACGCAAATACTCAACCGTCTGGCCCTGACCCGACACTTACCCCACAAGCTGGACTGGCCCCTGAAGCAGCAAAGGCAGCCCCAGCCCCGCTTCCAGAAGACCGATCGGGAGTACCAAAGG
>NZ_JACSIQ010000077.1:0-793 GCF_018812105.1 Gluconobacter sp. P1D12_c | reverse complement strand
TTGCCGCATCGACGGCCACGAGGCGCATATCCAGTGTGCCTTCAATAATGCGGTTGTGGCAGGGTTGACCCTCTGGCACGGCAGCAGACGTGAAATACGTCACACCCTTGCAGGCTGCCGTGTAGGGAATGGACTCGTATTTGACGTTCAGATTTCGGCGCCAGATCTCTTTTCCAGTGACCGGGTCCAGCTTCATGATGTCATTCTGAGCTGAGCACATGTAGAGGCCGTCACCCACCTTGATGGGTGTGGTTTCAGCCGCCCATTTGTTAGTCTGACCCGGGCGTGGATAGCTGCCCGTATGGTAGGTGAACGCGACCTTCAGGTTGTTGACCGTCTCGGGGGTCAGTTCTGTCAGAGGGGAATAGCGCGTCTGGTTATCGTCACGCCCATAGGCCGGCCAGTCTCCATGCGCCGGGCTTGCACTCTGCTGGGGCGCCATGGCTGGAATTTCGGAAATGTCGATTGATCCGATATCCGGCAGGTTTGCAGCATTGACGCCCGGAGCCTGCGGGGCATACGGAGAGGGTCCGGCGAAATAGCTTGAATCTGCCGGTGTGTTTTCTTTGGGTTCGTCGGCGTTGCCCGGGCCGGGAATAGTCGCCGAAGGTGGCCCCCCGGAGCCTGCGGGAGCGAACTGAGCATGGGCGGCGAGAGGTGAACAGGCGAGCGCGAGGCCTGCGGCTGTTGCGAGAAGGTGAGACCGACGCATCAGACGGCTCCTCTGAGTGTACGGCGGGATTCCAGGCGGCGAAGGACCGGAATGGTCAGAACCACCAGAATGCCGAGAAGG
>NZ_JACSIQ010000760.1:0-381 GCF_018812105.1 Gluconobacter sp. P1D12_c | reverse complement strand
TTCAGTCTGCCATCGCAACGCTCGGCATTTCCGATGACCTGGCGCGGCATATTGCACCCCTCGGCTGGGAGCATATCTCTCTGACAGGGGACTATCGCTGGAATGTCGATGAGCAGCCCGAAGCGGGCGCGTTACGTCCGCTTCGGGTGCCTGCATCCCTGCTTGTCGCTTGAACCCCAATGCTGGCGGTTCTGTAGGTGTTCACCCTAAGCGTACGTAAAATACACTTTCGTGTCGTGACCCCAAATACGCCTCCTGGTCAGCGTTCCGGTTCTCGAACGCGCCAGGTGAGGACGTGACCAGGTATTCGATGCACTGGACGGCGTTCTTGCGGATCTTCTCAGGTAGCGCCTTCTCGAACGCGATCATGCCCTGTTTGAC
>NZ_JACSIQ010000759.1:0-381 GCF_018812105.1 Gluconobacter sp. P1D12_c | reverse complement strand
TCGCGGCTCCCAGGCAGCGCAACACAAATGCTGAGAAAGCGGATCTGCGTGAAGGGCGGATCCCACAGGACTGGCAGGACAAGCCGTCAAAGCTGTCCCACAAGGACAGGCATGCGCGGTGGACGCTGAAGTTCACGAAAGCAAAGCGGCAGGAGGATGGGACGATCCCCGCAACAGATCTTGCCATCCCATTCTTTGGCTACAAATCCCATGTCTCCATCGACCGAAAATTTCGGTTGATCCGGAAATGGAAAACAACCGATGCCGCCGCCAGTGATGGTGCGCGATTGAGAGAGGGCTTGCTGGATAAAACCAATACGGCCTCAATAGTCTGGGCAGACACAGCCTATCGCTCAAAAGCCAACGAAGACTTCATGGAGA
>NZ_JACSIQ010000758.1:0-382 GCF_018812105.1 Gluconobacter sp. P1D12_c | reverse complement strand
TGAAGTAGGTAGTCGTGCTACACAAGAAGAACTTTCTACAATACCAAAGCCGGGATTTAATCTTGAAGTTATAGAAGGAGGAAAATTATGAAAACTAACGAACGATTCCATATTGCATGCCAAAATACATTTATAATTTCTCATTCAAACGACTTAGAAACTATGAAAATTTGGAAAAATCTTAAGGAATTACATGATGAAAATTTAGATGAATTTTTTGAATTTTCTATAGTGCGAGATAATGAAGTGCTTCTAGAGACACTTCGCCTTCCGAGTGATCCTTCACTCTACGAATGGTTTGTCGGTCAGCCAAATGTGCCATTACCGACAAAAAAAGAAGCTTTCTGAATATATCTGAAGAAGGGGTTTCCTTCTTCAGCTT
>NZ_JACSIQ010000757.1:0-382 GCF_018812105.1 Gluconobacter sp. P1D12_c | reverse complement strand
CGTGCTGTTGCAAAGCGTGTTGATGCTGCAAAAGCTAAGGCTGAAAAGTTTGAGAAGGCTGGCACGTTGGTTGGTGCTGTTTCTTCTGCTGTTGCTGGTGGTGTTGTTCAGGTTTCTGAGTCATTCACGAAAAGCCGTTTTGATGATGGTGCGAAGTCTCGTGAAAATGAAATTCATTTATTGAAGAATCAAAATGAGAAGTTGAAAGCGAGTAATTCATCACTAAAAACAAAAATTCACAAAAGTAATGAATCACGAAAATCACTATTGAACGAATTGAAAAGCGAACGCGAAAAAAGTTTTGATAAGGGCAAGCCGTTCAGAGATTTACAGAAGAAGAATGAACAGCTTGAAACTTATCTTGGTTTAGTTTTTGATTCTT
>NZ_JACSIQ010000756.1:0-382 GCF_018812105.1 Gluconobacter sp. P1D12_c | reverse complement strand
CCTATGCTCCGCCTTGAGGTCATCATATATGCGGACGTTCTCACCGCAGGTGATAACCATGTACCGCAGATACTTCCCCTTATTCGGGAGAATGTTATCAATCCAATAGGTCAGCTCATTCCTCAACTGGCGACGCTCAGCAACAGCAACAGCAGGAATGAACATGATATGCCTAAACTGTTCATCCATCTGCTTAGCTAATCCAGACAGCAAACCCACCTTGAAAAAGGTGCCATCCTGCTTCTTACGCCTAGACGGAATCCCCAGACCTTCAAGCCTGTCAGCAATGCGATCAGATTGAAGCCTTATGGCCTCATCCCTGCCAATGCGTTCAAGATGTTTAAACACATCAACCTTGTTCCCACTGTTGCGACGAAGAAGC
>NZ_JACSIQ010000755.1:0-383 GCF_018812105.1 Gluconobacter sp. P1D12_c | reverse complement strand
CTGTTGATGAGGTCACAAAATATGTGACTAAGCCGAACGATATTGAGACGATGGAGGATGGCCATCTTGAGTGGTTCTATAATGAGACACTCAATACGCGACTGATACAGAGGTACGGATCGTTTAAGGAGTTCAAGGGGTCTCTTAATGATGAGAGGCTTCGCATCGTTCGAGATCAGTCTGATGGATCTCTGAAGATGATGAAGAAGCGTGTCATCAATGATGCTGAGCTTTTCACGAAGCGTGATGAAGGCGAAGCCACGATAGGTGTCCCTAAATCATTGGATATGTTCGGGCCCGATATTGCTATGGCTCTCTGTGTTGAGCCTTCTCTTGATGGTCGTGTCATCGTTTGTGATGAAATAAAATTCGAGCAGATGGAG
>NZ_JACSIQ010000754.1:0-383 GCF_018812105.1 Gluconobacter sp. P1D12_c | reverse complement strand
CGCTCGAGGCCGTATTGGTTTTATCTAACAGCCCCTCTCTCAATCGCGCACCATCACTGGCGGCGGCATCCGTCGTCTTCCATTTTCGGATGAACCGAAACTTCCGGTCGATGGAGACGTGGGATTTGTAGCCAAAGAACGGGATGGCGAGATCGCTCGACGGTATGGTTCCATCGTCCTGCCGCTTCGCCTTCGTGAACTTAAGTGTCCATCGTGCATGACGATCCTTATGCGACATCTTTGCGGGCTTGTCCTGCCAGTCTTCTGGAATACGTCCTGCCCGGAGATCCGCTTTCTCAGCCTTCGTATTGCGCTGCTTTGGAGCAGCCACCAGTGTTGCATCCAGGATCTGGCCGGACATCGGGAGATAACCGGCGTTCCGC
>NZ_JACSIQ010000753.1:0-383 GCF_018812105.1 Gluconobacter sp. P1D12_c | reverse complement strand
AGCCAGAAGGCTTCCCGACCTTATCCCAATAACTGTCCTGCCAATCTCTAAACGATTGCTTATAGGCTTCATTTTGTTCCTTTGGAGATAACCCATCCGCCTTGGCCTTCTGCTTTGCACTATCCCCAGGATGTAAGCTGATCGCCTTCAAATCATCAGGAACGATGAAAGCATGAAGATGAGGAAAAGCCTCATCATCATGCCTGATGACTGTCTTCAACTGGTCCCCATACGTGTCCTGCAACCACTTGACCGACCGAGCTTGCCAACGCTTACAATCGGCATCAATCTCACCTGGCCAAGACATAACAATGCACTCCATACTATTTTGAGTGCTTCTGAATTTCCTGCTCTTGCCAGTCTTCTGAACATCAACAGCACGA
>NZ_JACSIQ010000752.1:0-383 GCF_018812105.1 Gluconobacter sp. P1D12_c | reverse complement strand
TTTCAGGAGCTTGCAGACTGGAATCTTTCAAGCTCCGCAGGACCGACGACAATGTAATTGTCATAGTCGGACACTATGACAAGTCAAATATTGATTTCTATCTGCTACAATAAGTTTCCAGTACCCCACAAACTGAGGGTCGGAGATTGTTATGGATATGGTAAAGAAGGAAAAATATAGAGAAATAGAGAGAGAAGTACAGAGGCTTGAAAATCTGTTCAATATAAAGGCTGTGCGATTGAAGGCACGTTATGAGACCAAGGCTATTCGTTATATGTTTGGGAATGGGGTCGAGGTTTATTGCGGTTGGGAAAAGCCTTACGATATCATGACTTGTTTGCATGACCATTATATTGACCATTCTTTTCCTGTGAAGGATGTGA
>NZ_JACSIQ010000751.1:0-383 GCF_018812105.1 Gluconobacter sp. P1D12_c | reverse complement strand
GGTAAACGCCGCTTGCCTGACTCCTGTCCGATCCGTTTCATTCCGCCTTCCTGGCACAGCTTTGTCAGGCCAGAGGGAACAGTCATACGACAGGCTTACGAACTCTGTGTTCTGACCCAGCTGCGCGAGCGTCTGCGTGCCGGAGACATCTGGGTAACGGAAAGTCGCCAATACCGCGCATTCGACACCTACCTTCTTCCGGAAGCCACGTTTGCAGCGATGCGCGCGCAAGGACCGTTGCCTCTGGCGATCAATGCTACGGCTGACACGTTCCTTTCTCAACGGCGTGCAGTGCTGGAAACCGCGCTGAACCGGGTGACGGCTCTTGCCAGGAAGGGCGAGTTGTCACAGGTCCGGCTTGATGCACATGGTCTTGTGATTTC
>NZ_JACSIQ010000076.1:0-802 GCF_018812105.1 Gluconobacter sp. P1D12_c | reverse complement strand
GATATCTGCTGACTGCAAGCACCTTGGGGTTATAGCTAGGGATTATTCTGCTGATGAGAATCTGCGTTTTGCGTGTCGTTCGGAACAGGAAGACAGGCGACGCTTCAGGCTTCCTGCTGGTGGTTTAGAATACGTTACAGAGGTTAAGGAAGCGAAGGAATCACGCGGAGAGATTTTTGATGCAGGACCGTCTGAGAATGGGTGTGAGTCATCTTCTCGGATAGGTTTTTATGAGCTTCTTCGTCGCAACAGTGGGAACAAGGTTGATGTGTTTAAACATCTTGAACGCATTGGCAGGGATGAGGCCATAAGGCTTCAATCTGATCGCATTGCTGACAGGCTTGAAGGTCTGGGGATTCCGTCTAGGCGTAAGAAGCAGGATGGCACCTTTTTCAAGGTGGGTTTGCTGTCTGGATTAGCTAAGCAGATGGATGAACAGTTTAGGCATATCATGTTCATTCCTGCTGTTGCTGTTGCTGAGCGTCGCCAGTTGAGGAATGAGCTGACCTATTGGATTGATAACATTCTCCCGAATAAGGGGAAGTATCTGCGGTACATGGTTATCACCTGCGGTGAGAACGTCCGCATATATGATGACCTCAAGGCGGAGCATAGGAAATGGACACGCAAGCTCTCTGATTGCTTCCGTTGGCTCAATCAAAAATATGGTTCAAATCTGTATTTCAGGGGGACTGAGTTCACTCATAATGAGGATCATGAAACCCTTAACATGCATATGAATATCCTCTTTGATCTGCCGTATTTGAAGGGGAACGGCTGGCAGGATTTTCTTGCTGATGTT
>NZ_JACSIQ010000750.1:0-383 GCF_018812105.1 Gluconobacter sp. P1D12_c | reverse complement strand
GTCCTGCATCAAAAATCTCTCCGCGTGATTCCTTCGCTTCCTTAACCTCTGGAACGTATTCTAAACCACCAGCAGGAAGCCTGAAGCGTCGCCTGTCTTCCTGTTCCGAACGACACGCAAAACGCAGATTCTCATCAGCAGAATAATCCCGAGCTATAAGCCCAAGGTGCTTGCAGTCAGCAGATATCAGCCAGCAGATATCATCAACAGACCACCCCAGATGGAACACATGCCCAAGCCATGAACGAGGATAATACCCCCCATCATATGACTGAGCTTTGATGACCCTTTGGGCCTCTAATTTCGTATATGAACGACCTACGGATTCCATCCGAGACCACCAGTCTTGGCGGTCTTGTGTTGAACCATCGCCATCAGTTGTG
>NZ_JACSIQ010000749.1:0-383 GCF_018812105.1 Gluconobacter sp. P1D12_c | reverse complement strand
TGGAAAAATCTTAAGGAATTACATGATGAAAATTTAGATGAATTTTTTGAATTTTCTATAGTGCGAGATAATGAACTTAGAAAATATGAAAATTTGGAAAAATCTTAAGGAATTACATGATGAAAATTTAGATGAATTTTTTGAATTTTCTATAGTGCGAGATAATGATGTGCTTCTAGAGACACTTCGCCTTCGGAGTGATCCTTCACTCTACGTATGGTTCTTGCAAATTGTGTAGTAAGTCCACCTTTTGAAAAAAGGGGGCTGAAACACCATGTCAAAGAAGGGGTTTCCATCTTCAGCTTACGACCATTTGCTTGCAAATTGTGTAGTAAGTCCACCTTTTGAAAAAAGGGGGCTGAAACACCATGTCAAATTTCGCC
>NZ_JACSIQ010000748.1:0-384 GCF_018812105.1 Gluconobacter sp. P1D12_c | reverse complement strand
CTAATTATCTGCTCATGAAGCGAAGCAGTTTGAGCTATCTTTTTAATACTGATTTAGCCTTTAGCATGGAGGTCGAAACCCCAATGCTAGACCCCGGACCTTCGGGGTCGTCGCTCTAGGCAATAGAGCGATCAGAACCCTTTTGAGGCTTCGCCTTAGGTTCCCACGTCGCCTGGAATGACTCAAGCCACTCCTTCGCAATCCTATCGCAATCACGCATTAAATCATCCAACGTGTAGACAGTCTTAATGAACGGAACAGGATTAATTCCATGCGAATCCAAAGAATCAAAAACTAAACCAAGATAAGTTTCAAGCTGTTCATTCTTCTTCTGTAAATCTCTGAACGGCTTGCCCTTATCAAAACTTTTTTCGCGTTCGCTTT
>NZ_JACSIQ010000747.1:0-384 GCF_018812105.1 Gluconobacter sp. P1D12_c | reverse complement strand
GTCTGGCTGTGGCCTTGCGTGAAGTTGGCCGGATCGAGCGGTCGGTTTTGATGCTCGACTGGATACAGGTTCTGGATTTGCGCAGGCGAACCCAGGCAGGGCTCAACAAGGGAGCAGCCCGGAATGCGCTGGCTCGGGCGCTCTTCTTCAACCAGCTTGGTGAACTGCGGGATCGGCGTTTTGAAAATCAGGCTTATCGAGCGTCAGGTTTAAACCAGCTGGTGGCAGCGGTTATCCTATGGAATACGCGCTATCTTCAGTCTGCCATCGCAACGCTCGGCATTTCCGATGACCTGGCGCGGCATATTGCACCCCTCGGCTGGGAGCATATCTCTCTGACAGGKGACTATCGCTGGAATGTCGATGAGCAGCCCTGAGCAGCCC
>NZ_JACSIQ010000746.1:0-384 GCF_018812105.1 Gluconobacter sp. P1D12_c | reverse complement strand
GTCATAGCCCCGRTCRGCCAGCATGGCTTTGGGGTTTGGAACCGCAAACGCCATCAGGGTATCTGTGGCTGTGTAATCCGAGAGCTGACCTCCGCTAAGGGCAAAGCCGAAAGGACGTCCTTGATTGTCGCACCGGGCGTGGATTTTGCTCGTAAAACCGCCGCGTGATCGACCAAAACCTTCCGTATGAGCCCCCCTTTTGCACCCGTTGCCTGGGAGTGGGCGCGAACCACGGTACTGTCGACCATATGCTGCCAGTCATCACTCAGTCCCACGTCCACCAGAGTTTGCAGCAAGGCATCCCATACACCCTGTTCAGCCCAACGCCGGAACCTGACATAGACCGAGTTCCATTTTCCGTAGCGCTCATGCATGTCCCGCCAC
>NZ_JACSIQ010000745.1:0-384 GCF_018812105.1 Gluconobacter sp. P1D12_c | reverse complement strand
GATATCATCAACAGACCACCCCAGATGGAACACATGCCCAAGCCATGAACGAGGATAATACCCCCCATCATATGACTGAGCTTTGATGACCCTATGGGCCTCTAATTTCGTATATGAACGACCTACGGATTCCATCCGAGACCACCAGTCTTGGCGGTCTTGTGTTGAACCATCGCCATCAGTTGTGTTATAATACTGATGTGGGTCGGGTTGTGACGTTCCTGCGTCATGAGCCTTCTCCTAACCTATCGGGCTTCTTCGATGTAATCCGCCAAGATATCCATCGATTTAACCTCGACTCACATTCTACCATAAAAATCAGATTATCAAGAACCATCCCACACAGATGGCCTACGGCCACACTACGTGGCTCCCGCTCTGCTG
>NZ_JACSIQ010000744.1:0-384 GCF_018812105.1 Gluconobacter sp. P1D12_c | reverse complement strand
AAAAACAAAGAAGAATGCGAAGGAAGACAACGCAAATAATCTCTATAACTTTTCACATCCTTCACAGGAAAAGAATGGTCAATATAATGGTCATGCAAACAAGTCATGATATCGTAAGGCTTTTCCCAACCGCAATAAACCTCGACCCCATTCCCAAACATATAACGAATAGCCTTGGTCTCATAACGTGCCTTCAATCGCACAGCCTTTATATTGAACAGATTTTCAAGCCTCTGTACTTCTCTCTCTATTTCTCTATATTTTTCCTTCTTTACCATATCCATAACAATCTCCGACCCTCAGTTTGTGGGGTACTGGAAACTTATTGTAGCAGATAGAAATCAATATTTGACTTGTCATAGTGTCCGACTATGACAATTACAT
>NZ_JACSIQ010000743.1:0-384 GCF_018812105.1 Gluconobacter sp. P1D12_c | reverse complement strand
CCCTCTCTCAATCGCGCGCCATCACTGGCGGCGGCATCTGTTGTCTTCCATTTGCGGATGAACCGATACTTCCGGTCGATGGAGACGTGGGGTTTGTAGCCAAAGAATGGGATAGCGAGATCACTCGACGGCATGGTTCCATCGTCCTGCCGCTTCGCTTTCGTGAACTTCAGCGTCCAGCGCGCATGGCGATCCTTGTGCGACAGCTTTGACGGCTTGTCCTGCCAGTCTTCGGGAATACGGCCTGCCCGGAGATCGGCTTTCTCGGCGTTCGTGTTGCGCTGCTTTGGAGCCGCCACCAGCGTTGCATCCAGGATCTGGCCCGACATCGGCAGATAGCCGGCGTGCCGCAGGGTCGCGTCAAAACGGTTGAACAGACCCTCG
>NZ_JACSIQ010000742.1:0-385 GCF_018812105.1 Gluconobacter sp. P1D12_c | reverse complement strand
GGCCTCGGCCATGCTGCGGAAGCTCGGATCTTATCCCCGTCAGAATGGTCTGGCTGTGGCCTTGCGTGAAGTTGGCCGGATCGAGCGGTCGGTTTTCATGCTCGACTGGATACAGGATCTGGATTTGCGCAGGCGAACCCAGGCAGGGCTCAACAAGGGAGAAGCCCGGAATGCGCTGGCTCGGGCGCTCTTCTTCAACCAGCTTGGTGAACTGCGGGATCGGCGTTTTGAAAATCAGGCTTATCGAGCGTCAGGTTTAAACTGCTGGTGGCAGCGGTTATCCTATGGAATACGCGCTATCTTCAGTCTGCCATCGCAACGCTCGGCATTTCCGATGACCTGGCGCGGCATATTGCACCCCTCGGCTGGGAGCATATCTCTCTGA
>NZ_JACSIQ010000741.1:0-385 GCF_018812105.1 Gluconobacter sp. P1D12_c | reverse complement strand
GAGGTGATCTGACGGATCAGGAATGGGCGATAATTGGTCCGCTTCTGCCGCCTGAGCGCGGACGTTGGGCTCGACCAGCTGGAGACAACCGCCTGTTTCTCAATGGTATGCTGCATGTTCTGCGCACAGGCTGTCCGTGGCGGGACATGCATGAGCGCTACGGCAAATGGAACTCGGTCTATGTCCGGTTCCGGCGTTGGGCTGAGCAGGGGGTGTGGGATGCTCTGCTGCAAACCCTGATAGACCTCGACCTGACCGATAACTGGCAGCATATGGTCGACAGTACCGTAGTCCGTGCCCATTCACAGGCTACGGGCGCAAAAGGGGGGCTCATTCGGAGGCTTTTGGTCGATCACGCGGCGGCTTTACGAGCAARATCCATGTC
>NZ_JACSIQ010000075.1:0-815 GCF_018812105.1 Gluconobacter sp. P1D12_c | reverse complement strand
CTGGAACGCGTTCAGGAATGGACCAATGGCAGGACGAAGAGAGCGATGCCGGTTGATCAGTTCGGCCGTGCGATCAATGGTCTCTGGAGCTGTCAGGGTTTCAGCCCTGCCGATGGCGTCCTGGAGGCGGGGCCAGTCAATTCCCGTAATGGCAGACAGTGAATCAACGCCCTGATCACGGGCCTCAATCAGATGACGGCAAGAGGTTGTCAGCAGACGAAGCTGGGCCTGCAACGATCGCATGGTGACAATCGCTTTGTCACGGATCCGGTGCTCGGCACGGCGCATCATGCTTCCGAGGAGTTTGTCCATCATTGTGAGGGCCGCGTCGGTTAGAACCTCCTCAAGTCGGACCCCGGCTGCCACCAGAATGGCGTAACGACGGGATGACCGAAGCTCGGCCAGATGCTGGGGCGTAATCCGGGCAGCTTCTTCGCTCAAACGGTCAAAGGCCACACGCGGTATGGTAGTGGCGCGAGCGCTGTCGAGGCGCAGTGATCGTACACACTCCAGGCGTTCCAGCAATCGCAGGATATTGCGCGCGGCTGGTGACAAGGGCGGGTTACGCAGCCACGAGAGCCAGGAGGCACTGCGATCGCCACGACGCTCCAGCATTTTGTCCAAACGACAACGGGTTTCCGGCGGCAGATCCCCTGCAAGGACGTCATGGACAAGGTGATCGGCCTGCTGGCGAGCACGGCGCACCAAGGCTTCAATGACAGTGACCGACGGCAGGAGAATGCTTCGGCGACGCATCTCGTCAATCAGGATCGCAGCCATGCGGGATGGCTGGGTCACATGATGTGCAATTGGCA
>NZ_JACSIQ010000740.1:0-385 GCF_018812105.1 Gluconobacter sp. P1D12_c | reverse complement strand
TTCAGGGTGGTCGCACGGTACAGGGATTACTGAAGGCGGTGCAGATCATTGGAGACCTCTATCGGACCGGTAAACGCCGCTTGCCTGACTCCTGTCCGATCCGTTTCATTCCGCCTTCCTGGCACAGCTTTGTCAGGCCAGAGGKAACAGTCATACGACAGGCTTACGAACTCTGTGTTCTGACCCAGCTGCGCGAGCGTCTGCGTGCCGGAGACATCTGGGTAACGGAAAGTCGCCAATACCGCGCATTCGACACCTACCTTCTTCCGGAAGCCACGTTTGCAGCGATGCGCGCGCAAGGACCGTTGCCTCTGGCGATCAATGCTACGGCTGACACGTTCCTTTCTCAACGGCGTGCAGTGCTGGAAACCGCGCTGAACCGGGT
>NZ_JACSIQ010000739.1:0-385 GCF_018812105.1 Gluconobacter sp. P1D12_c | reverse complement strand
GATACTTCCCCTTATTCGGGAGAATGTTATCAATCCAATAGGTCAGCTCATTCCTCAACTGGCGACGCTCAGCAACAGCAACAGCAGGAATGAACATGATATGCCTAAACTGTTCATCCATCTGCTTAGCTAATCCAGACAGCAAACCCACCTTGAAAAAGGTGCCATCCTGCTTCTTACGCCTAGACGGAATCMCCAGACCTTCAAGCCTGTCAGCAATGCGATCAGATTGAAGCCTTATGGCCTCATCCCTGCCAATGCGTTCAAGATGTTTAAACACATCAACCTTGTTCCCACTGTTGCGACGAAGAAGCTCATAAAAACCTATCCGAGAAGATGACTCACACCCATTCTCAGACGGTCCTGCATCAAAAATCTCTCCGCG
>NZ_JACSIQ010000738.1:0-385 GCF_018812105.1 Gluconobacter sp. P1D12_c | reverse complement strand
GGCTTGTCCTGCCAGTCTTCAGGAATACGGCCTGCTCGCAGATCCGCTTTCTCTGCATTGGTGTTCCGCTGCTTCGGAGCCGCTACCAGCGTGGCATCCAGGATCTGGCCTGACATCGGCARATAMCCGGCGTTCCGCAGGGTCGCTTCAAACCGGTTAAACAGCCCATCGATCGCACCCGCCTGTGTCAGGCGTTCACGGAGCAGCCAGACCGTTTTGGAATCGGGCACCCGGTCCGACAGTCCCAGMCCAAGGAAACGCATRAAGGASAGGCGATCGTTGATCAGATATTCCGTCCGCTCATCAGACAAATTGTTGAGCGTCTGGATCACCAGGATCTTGAACATCAGCACAGGATCAAATGGCGGTCGTCCGCCCTTGCTTC
>NZ_JACSIQ010000737.1:0-385 GCF_018812105.1 Gluconobacter sp. P1D12_c | reverse complement strand
GAATGTGACAAGGATGGTTTGTATTCGAGTATCGATAATTTAGATTTGGAAAATTGTACGTCTGATGATTTTAAAAGAAGACTCTCAACGATTTGCGAGAAATTTTTTGGATCGTTGTCATGAGTTATCAATTCGCACATTTTGAGATGCTGAGTCGTAAAGTGCTTGTAAAGCCTTCCGACAAGGCAACGAAGTCTAAGAAGTGGAATATTAAAGAGACTATAGATGAGGCTACCCGGAGAAATCCGGATGCCTGTTTGCATGTTGAAAATCCAGGCAAGCCGGTTCTCGTTTTTGGTCAGGATTTAGAAGCTCTTGAGCGTGAGCATGAGCAGGCTTGCGATGGTGCTGTTGATGTTCAGAAGAATGGCAAGAGCAGGAAAAT
>NZ_JACSIQ010000736.1:0-385 GCF_018812105.1 Gluconobacter sp. P1D12_c | reverse complement strand
AATCTGATCCAGAGCTTTGCTGCGGCGAGATTGAGGAAACTCATGAAGGACAAGGCGGTTTTGTCGTAGCGCGTCGCGATACGGCGCATCTGCTTGAGTTTGTTGAACATCCGCTCGATGCGGTTGCGGTCCCTGTAACGCCGCCAGTCTGTTTTCTGTGGAGCGTTGCGGCCTTTGCGTGATGGAATAACCGGCAGTATCCCACGGAACAGCAGATCCTGGCGGAAGCYGTCACTGTCATAGCCCCGATCAGCCAGCATGGCTTTGGGGGGCGGGACAGACAGCTTCATCAGGGCGTCTGTGGCTTTGTAGTCCGAGACCTGGCCTCCGGTAAGGACAAAGCCAAGAGGGCATCCCTGATTGTCACATCGGACATGGATCTTGC
>NZ_JACSIQ010000735.1:0-385 GCF_018812105.1 Gluconobacter sp. P1D12_c | reverse complement strand
AGATCATTGGAGACCTCTATCGGACCGGTAAACGCCGCTTGCCTGACTCCTGTCCGATCCGTTTCATTCCGCCTTCCTGGCACAGCTTTGTCAGGCCAGAGGGAACAGTCATACGACAGGCTTACGAACTCTGTGTTCTGACCCAGCTGCGCGAGCGTCTGCGTGCCGGAGACATCTGGGTAACGGAAAGTCGCCAATACCGCGCATTCGACACCTACCTTCTTCCGGAAGCCACGTTTGCAGCGATGCGCGCGCAAGGACCGTTGCCTCTGGCGATCAATGCTACGGCTGACACGTTCCTTTCTCAACGGCGTGCAGTGCTGGAAACCGCGCTGAACCGGGTGACGGCTCTTGCCAGGAAGGGCGAGTTGTCACAGGTCCGGCT
>NZ_JACSIQ010000734.1:0-386 GCF_018812105.1 Gluconobacter sp. P1D12_c | reverse complement strand
ATGATCCGTCCCGCACAGAACCGTGCTGTCACCTTGTGGCTAATGAAGAACAGTAAACGTCCAATGAAGGCCGTGGACGTCTGGACGCTCTTGTTCGACCACCTGTTCCCACATACCGGACAGATCATGCTAACCCGCGAAGAAATCGCCGAAAAAGTCGGAATTCGGGTCAACGAAGTTACAGCCATCATGAATGAACTGGTGAAGTTCGGTGCGATTTTCTCCGAGCGCGAAAAGGTAGCCGGTATGCGAGGGCCGGGTCTTGTCCGCTACTACATGAACCGCCACGTTGCTGAAGTAGGTAGTCGTGCTACACAAGAAGAACTTTCTACAATACCAAAGCCGGGATTTAATCTTGAAGTTATAGAAGGAGGAAAATTATGAAA
>NZ_JACSIQ010000733.1:0-386 GCF_018812105.1 Gluconobacter sp. P1D12_c | reverse complement strand
GGACAAACTCCTCGGAAGCATGATGCGCCGTGCCGAGCACCGGATCCGTGACAAAGCGATTGTCACCATGCGATCGTTGCAGGCCCAGCTTCGTCTGCTGACAACCTCTTGCCGTCATCTGATTGAGGCCCGTGATCAGGGCGTTGATTCACTGTCTGCCATTACGGGAATTGACTGGCCCCGCCTCCAGGACGCCATCGGCAGGGCTGAAACCCTGACAGCTCCAGAGACCATTGATCGCACGGCCGAACTGATCAACCGGCATCGCTCTCTTCGTCCTGCCATTGGTCCATTCCTGAACGCGTTCCAGTTTCAGGGTGGTCGCACGGTACAGGGATTACTGAAGGCGGTGCAGATCATTGGAGACCTCTATCGGACCGGTAAAC
>NZ_JACSIQ010000732.1:0-386 GCF_018812105.1 Gluconobacter sp. P1D12_c | reverse complement strand
AATCCGGATGCCTGTTTGCATGTTGAAAATCCAGGCAAGCCGGTTCTCGTTTTTGGTCAGGATTTAGAAGCTCTTGAGCGTGAGCATGAGCAGGCTTGCGATGGTGCTGTTGATGTTCAGAAGAATGGCAAGAGCAGGAAAATCAGAAGAACTCAAAATAMTATGGCGTGCATTGTTCAGTCTTGGCCAGGTGAGATGGATGCCGAGTGTAAGCGTTGGCAAGCTCGGTCGGTCAAGTGGTTGCAGGACACGTATGGGGACCAGTTGAAGACAGTCATCAGGCATGATGATGAGGCTTTTCCTCATCTTCATGCTTTCATCGTTCCTGATGATTTGAAGGCGATCAGCTTACATCCTGGGGATAGTGCAAAGCAGAAGGCCAAGGC
>NZ_JACSIQ010000731.1:0-386 GCF_018812105.1 Gluconobacter sp. P1D12_c | reverse complement strand
TCGTCAATCAGGATCGCAGCCATGCGGGATGGCTGGGTCACATGATGTGCAATTGGCATCGCGAAACCGGTCATGTCATGAAATGCCGACCGATCGAAGGTTCGGTAGCCATAACGCTTCATCAGGTGGGCCAGATGGGATCGACGGGTTTCGTCACGACGTCCGTAATGGGACCAGAGCCCAGGGGACAGGTCGAGCTGCCGCGCAACAAATGACAGAATGGGAGCCGGTGGTGTTTCACCAGATTCCAGCACCCGTCCCGGCCAGCGCATGTAGAGCATGACCATCGTGAAACCCAATCGGGAGGTTTCTCCGCGGCGGGTTGCGATCAGATCGAAGTCATCCTGGCTGAGTGTAAAATGTCTCGTGATCTCGCGATCATCGAC
>NZ_JACSIQ010000074.1:0-817 GCF_018812105.1 Gluconobacter sp. P1D12_c | reverse complement strand
TGGTCAAGGCCGGCCCTTTCCCGGTTCGTGCCGGTGAAGCCCTTGTCGGTGTAAATACGATCGGCAGAAACACCGAGTTTGAGCAGTTCCTGATGCTGGGCCGCGAGATCCTGTTTGTCCGTCGAGCAGCGGGCATAGCCGATCATTATGTGTGTCATACGGGAAAGTGTAACGTATAAGGCCCCATGACTGCAAAACATATGGTACCACCTTTATGAGACACAGCACACGGCTGTATTCCATGACGTGTTGCACTTGTCCGGGACAGTCCGTCCAACGATCCCCTTCCGGACACATGAAGGAGACATCCGATCATGGCGCGGCGCCGTCTTCTGACCCGTGAAGCTCTCGCCCGACATTACGAGCCTTCTGTCGATGATCGCGAGATCACGAGACATTTTACACTCAGCCAGGATGACTTCGATCTGATCGCAACCCGCCGCGGAGAAACCTCCCGATTGGGTTTCACGATGGTCATGCTCTACATGCGCTGGCCGGGACGGGTGCTGGAATCTGGTGAAACACCACCGGCTCCCATTCTGTCATTTGTTGCGCGGCAGCTCGACCTGTCCCCTGGGCTCTGGTCCCATTACGGACGTCGTGACGAAACCCGTCGATCCCATCTGGCCCACCTGATGAAGCGTTATGGCTACCGAACCTTCGATCGGTCGGCATTTCATGACATGACCGGTTTCGCGATGCCAATTGCACATCATGTGACCCAGCCATCCCGCATGGCTGCGATCCTGATTGACGAGATGCGTCGCCGAAGCATTCTCCTGCCGTCGGTCACTGTCATTGAAGCCTTGGTGCGCCG
>NZ_JACSIQ010000730.1:0-387 GCF_018812105.1 Gluconobacter sp. P1D12_c | reverse complement strand
TTCAAGGTGGGTTTGCTGTCTGGATTAGCTAAGCAGATGGATGAACATTTTAGGAATATCATGTTCATTCCTGCTGTTGCTGTTGCTGAGCGTCGCCAGTTGAGGAATGAGCTGACCTATTGGATTGATAACATTCTCCCGAATAAGGGGAAGTATCTGCGGTACATGGTTATCACCTGCGGTGAGAACGTCCGCATATATGATGACCTCAAGGCGGAGCATAGGAAATGGACACGCAAGCTCTCTGATTGCTTCCGTTGGCTCAATCAAAAAAATGGATCAAATCTGTATTTCAGGGGGACTGAGGGCACTCATAATGAGGATCATGAAACCCTTAACATGCATATGAATATCCTCTTTGATCTGCCGTATTTGCAGGGGAACGCC
>NZ_JACSIQ010000729.1:0-387 GCF_018812105.1 Gluconobacter sp. P1D12_c | reverse complement strand
GTTTTTGTGCTCGGGTGCGTCCCGTTCTAGCGCCCCGTAGTAGGTTTTCAGCTTGGTGTGGGTGGCCTTGCTTCCTTCGATGCCGCGTTCCAGTCCGACAGGGCGTCCCACAACTCGCGCAAAGTCGGTCTGCATCTCGTTCAGGGCCTTGGCACCACCGAGGAACCGGCGGCAATTCAGGCGGCCTGTATCGGGGTCTTTTGGCACCACGTAGGCCGACAGGTGCGGCGTTTTTTCGTCCCGGTGAATGATGGCAGCGATCACGTTGTCCTTGCCGTGCCGCTCCTGAATCCAGCGCAACGCCTCGTTCAAATAGGTTTCACGACACGAAAGTGTACTTTACGTACGCTTAGAGTGAACCCAACAAGAACGTTGAGGCTGTTCTGC
>NZ_JACSIQ010000728.1:0-388 GCF_018812105.1 Gluconobacter sp. P1D12_c | reverse complement strand
GTCCAGGGATGATTGGGTTTCGTCAGACGATGTTCGATCCCSTGGGCTTCGCAGATCATGTCGAAGCGCATGGGACGCGACCAGGCCGTATTGCGATTACGGGGTTGGTCAGCGAACTGGATCCCATTGTCGGTCAGGATGGTGTGGATCCGGTAAGGGATGATGCTCAGGAGATGTTCGAGGAATTCCCAGGCTGTCTTCCGATCGGCTTTCCCGACGAGTTGTGTGACAGCGAATTTGCTTGTCCGGTCGATAGCAACGAAGAGGTGCTGCTTGCCCTCAGCGGTCTGGACTTCGGCAATATCGATGTGAAAAAAGCCGATGGGATAGCGTTTGAAGCGCTGGCGTTTGGGCTTGTCTCCCTCGATGTCCGGCAACCGGGATATCC
>NZ_JACSIQ010000727.1:0-388 GCF_018812105.1 Gluconobacter sp. P1D12_c | reverse complement strand
GTTGGATGATTTAATGCGTGATTGCGATAGGATTGCGAAGGAGTGGCTTGAGTCATTCCAGGCGACGTGGGAACCTAAGGCGAAGCCTCAAAAGGGTTCTGATCGCTCTATTGCCTAGAGCGACGACCCCGAAGGTCCGGGGTCTAGCATTGGGGTTTCGACCTCCATGCTAAAGGCTAAATCAGTATTAAAAAGATAGCTCAAACTGCTTCGCTTCATGAGCAGATAATTAGCTCAGATTTGCTGTGTCCTGCATCACAGAGCGAGCGCAGAGCGGGAGCCACGTAGTGTGGCCGTAGGCCATCTGTGTGGGATGGTTCTTGATAATCTGATTTTTATGGTAGAATGTGAGTCGAGGTTAAATCGATGGATATCTTGGCTGATTACA
>NZ_JACSIQ010000726.1:0-389 GCF_018812105.1 Gluconobacter sp. P1D12_c | reverse complement strand
GGTGTCCCTAAATCATTGGATATGTTCGGGCCCGATATTGCTATGGCTCTCTGTGTTGAGCCTTCTCTTGATGGTCGTGTCATCGTTGGTGATGAAATAAAATTCGAGCAGATGGAGAATAAGATTGTTGGGCTGATGCTCCCGCATCATGCTTTCTATAACGTCTCTGAACCCTGTCTTATGGTCCAGAATTATACGCAGACGCCTGACACTGAACTCGTCAAAAAGKCTCTCGAACTCATTGAAGTTGTCTCTAAGCGACACCATCAGCAGGTTATCGAAAAACTCCAAAAAATTGGATGCGATGCTCTAACGGGGCGTAATCTGTTTGCGTTGCGTGGTTCGTGGGAGCTTGGCAACAGGGATATCAATGCGGTGGATGATTCCGC
>NZ_JACSIQ010000725.1:0-389 GCF_018812105.1 Gluconobacter sp. P1D12_c | reverse complement strand
TGTGTGGTATGGTTCTTTATAATCTGATTTTTTTGGTAGAATGTGAGTCGAGGTTAAATCTCTGGATATCTTGGCTGATTACATCGAAGAAGCCAACTGTGTTAGGAGAAGGCTCAAGACGCAGGAACGTCACAACCCGACCCACATCAGTTAAATCTCTGGATATCTTGGCTGAGGGCAACACAAGACCGCCAAGACTGGTGGGATCGGATGGACTCAGTAGGTCGTTCATATACGAAATTATCAGTATAATAACACAACTGATGTCGATGGTGCAACACAAGACCGCCAAGACTGGTGGTCTCGGATGGACTCCGTAGGTCGTTCATATACGAAATTAGAGGACCAAATGGTCATAAAAGCTCAGTCATATGATGGGGGGTATTATC
>NZ_JACSIQ010000724.1:0-389 GCF_018812105.1 Gluconobacter sp. P1D12_c | reverse complement strand
ATGACTATCCTCTTTGATCTGCCGTATTTGATCCGGAACGGCTGGCAGGATTTTCTTGCTGATGGTCGTGAGAGGATCTCGTGCATTGTTAAGGATGCGGGAACTCTTGAGTCAGTTGATGAGGTCACAAAATATGTGACTAATCCGAACGATATTGAGACGATGGAGGATGGCCATCTTGAGTGGTTCTATAATGAGACACTCAATACGCCACTGATACAGAGGTACGGATCGTTTAAGGAGATCAAGGGGTCTCTTAATGATGAGAGGCTTCGGATCGTTCGAGATCAGTCTGATGGATCTCTGAAGATGATGAAGAAGCGTGTCATCAATGATGCTGAGCTTTTCACTAAGCGTGATGATGAGCTTTTCACTAAGCGTGATGAAGG
>NZ_JACSIQ010000723.1:0-389 GCF_018812105.1 Gluconobacter sp. P1D12_c | reverse complement strand
GGCTGGGGATTCCGTCTAGGCGCGTAAGAAGCAGGAGCACCTTTTTCAAGGTGGGTTTGCTGTCTGGATTAGCTAAGCTGATGGATGAACAGTTTAGGCATATCATGTTCATTCCTGCTGTTGCTGTTGCGGAGCGTCGCCAGTTGAGAGGAATCAGCTGAACTATTGGATTGATAACAATCTCCCGAATAAGGGGAAGTATCTGCGGCATGGTTATCCCCTGCGGTGAGAACGTCCGCATATATATGATGCCCTCAAGGCGGAGCATAGGAAATGGACACAAGCTCTCTGAATGCTTCAGTTTTGGCACAATCAAAAATATGGTTCAAATCTGTATTTCACGTGGACTGAGTTCACTCATAATGAGGATCATGAAACCCTTAACATCC
>NZ_JACSIQ010000722.1:0-389 GCF_018812105.1 Gluconobacter sp. P1D12_c | reverse complement strand
CTGCGGAAGCTCGGATCTTATCCCCGTCAGAATGGTCTGGCTGTGGCCTTGCGTGAAGTTGGCCGGATCGAGCGGTCGGTTTTCATGCTCGACTGGATACAGGATCTGGATTTGCGCAGGCGAACCCAGGCAGGGCTCAACAAGGGAGAAGCCCGGAATGCGCTGGCTCGGGCGCTCTTCTTCAACCAGCTTGGTGAACTGCGGGATCGGCGTTTTGAAAATCAGGCTTATCGAGCGTCAGGTTTAAACCTGCTGGTGGCAGCGGTTATCCTATGGAATACGCGCTATCTTCAGTCTGCCATCGCAACGCTCGGCATTTCCGATGACCTGGCGCGGCATATTGCACCCCTCGGCTGGGAGCATATCTCTCTGACAGGGGACTATCGCTG
>NZ_JACSIQ010000721.1:0-389 GCF_018812105.1 Gluconobacter sp. P1D12_c | reverse complement strand
GCGTATAATTCTGGACCATAAGACAGGGTTCAGAGACGTTATAGAAAGCATGATGCGGGAGCATCAGCCCAACAATCTTATTMTMCATCTGCTCGAATTTTATTTCATCACCAACGATGACACGACCATCAAGAGAAGGCTCAACACAGAGAGCCATAGCAATATCGGGCCCGAACATATCCAATGATTTAGGGACACCTATCGTGGCTTCGCCTTCATCACGCTTCGTGAAAAGCTCAGCATCATTGATGACACGCTTCTTCATCATCTTCAGAGATCCATCAGACTGATCTCGAACGATGCGAAGCCTCTCATCATTAAGAGACCCCTTGAACTCCTTAAACGATCCGTACCTCTGTATCAGTCGCGTATTGAGTGTCTCATTATAG
>NZ_JACSIQ010000073.1:0-833 GCF_018812105.1 Gluconobacter sp. P1D12_c | reverse complement strand
TTGCACATCATGTGACCCAGCCATGCGGGATGGCTGGGTCACATGATGTGCAATTGGCATCGCGAAACCGGTCATGTCATGAAATGCCGACCGATCGAAGGTTCGGTAGCCATAACGCTTCATCAGGTGGGCCAGATGGGATCGACGGGTTTCGTCACGACGTCCGTAATGGGACCAGAGCCCAGGGGACAGGTCGAGCTGCCGCGCAACAAATGACAGAATGGGAGCCGGTGGTGTTTCACCAGATTCCAGCACCCGTCCCGGCCAGCGCATGTAGAGCATGACCATCGTGAAACCCAATCGGGAGGTTTCTCCGCGGCGGGTTGCGATCAGATCGAAGTCATCCTGGCTGAGTGTAAAATGTCTCGTGATCTCGCGATCATCGACAGAAGGCTCGTAATGTCGGGCGAGAGCTTCACGGGTCAGAAGACGGCGCCGCGCCATGATCGGATGTCTCCTTCATGTGTCCGGAAGGGGATCGTTGGACGGACTGTCCCGGACAAGTGCAACACGTCATGGAATACAGCCGTGTGCTGTGTCTCATAAAGGTGGTACCATATGTTTTGCAGTCATGGGGCCTTATACGTTACACTTTCCCGTATGACACACATAATGATCGGCTATGCCCGCTGCTCGACGGACAAACAGGATCTCGCGGCCCAGCATCCGGAACTGCTCAAACTCGGTGTTTCTGCCGATCGTATTAACACCGCCAAGGGCTTCACAGGCACGAACCGGGAAAGGGCCGGCCTTGACCAGGCACTGGCGGCTGTTCGTAGTGGCGATACTTTGGTCGTACCAAAGCTAGATCGACTGGCCCGCTCTGTCCCTGA
>NZ_JACSIQ010000720.1:0-390 GCF_018812105.1 Gluconobacter sp. P1D12_c | reverse complement strand
AATCAGCAAGAAAATCCTGCCAGCCGTTCCCCTTCAAATACGGCAGATCAAAGAGGATATTCATATGCATGTTAAGGGTTTCATGATCCTCATTATGAGTGAACTCAGTCCCCCTGAAATACAGATTTGAACCATATTTTTGATTGAGCCAACGGAAGCAATCAGAGAGCTTGCGTGTCCATTTCCTATGCTCCGCCTTGAGGTCATCATATATGCGGACGTTCTCACCGCAGGTGATAACCATGTACCGCAGATACTTCCCCTTATTCGGGAGAATGTTATCAATCCAATAGGTCAGCTCATTCCTCAACTGGCGACGCTCAGCAACAGCAACAGCAGGAATGAACATGATATGCCTAAACTGTTCATCCATCTGCTTAGCTAATCCAG
>NZ_JACSIQ010000719.1:0-390 GCF_018812105.1 Gluconobacter sp. P1D12_c | reverse complement strand
AAATTTTCATCATGTAATTCCTTAAGATTTTTCCAAATTTTCATAGTTTCTAAGTCGTTTGAATGAGAAATTATAAATGTATTTTGGCATGCAATATGGAATCGTTCGTTAGTTTTCATAATTTTCCTCCTTCTATAACTTCAAGATTAAATCCCGGCTTTGGTATTGTAGAAAGTTCTTCTTGTGTAGCACGACTACCTACTTCAGCAACGTGGCGGTTCATGTAGTAGCGGACAAGACCCGGCCCTCGCATACCGGCTACCTTTTCGCGCTCGGAGAAAATCGCACCGAACTTCACCAGTTCATTCATGATGGCTGTAACTTCGTTGACCCGAATTCCGACTTTTTCGGCGATTTCTTCGCGGGTTAGCATGATCTGTCCGGTATGTG
>NZ_JACSIQ010000718.1:0-390 GCF_018812105.1 Gluconobacter sp. P1D12_c | reverse complement strand
GGGTATCTGTGGCTTTGTAGTCCGAGACCTGGCCTCCGGTAAGGACAAAGCCAAGAGGGCATCCCTGATTGTCACATCGGACATGGATCTTGCTCGTAAAGCCGCCGCGTGATCGACCAAAAGCCTCCGAATGAGCCCCCCTTTTGCGCCCGTAGCCTGTGAATGGGCACGGACTACGGTACTGTCGACCATATGCTGCCAGTTATCGGTCAGGTCGAGGTCTATCAGGGTTTGCAGCARRGCATCCCACACCCCCTGCTCAGCCCAACGCCGGAACCGGACATAGACCGAGTTCCATTTGCCGTAGCGCTCATGCATGTCCCGCCACGGACAGCCTGTGCGCAGAACATGCAGCATACCATTGAGAAACAGGCGGTTGTCTCCAGCTGG
>NZ_JACSIQ010000717.1:0-390 GCF_018812105.1 Gluconobacter sp. P1D12_c | reverse complement strand
CCAAAGTAGTGTTAGGTCRCGTTGACAAAAGGTCTATACGCTCATTCTGAGATCTGATTCACTGTTGTCTTTAACGAAGGCGATAAGGTGAAGCGGGGATGGCACGAGGGGATCTGACGGATCGTGAATGGGCGCTGATTGGTCCGCTTTTGCCATCCGAGCGTGGCCGTTGGGCACGACCATCCGGAGACAATCGCCGGTTTCTCAACGGCATGTTGTATGTCCTGCGCACCGGTTGTCCGTGGCGGGACATGCATGAGCGCTACGGAAAATGGAACTCGGTCTATGTCAGGTTCCGGCGTTGGGCTGARCAGGGKGTRTGGGATGCCTTGCTGCAAACTCTGGTGGACGTGGGACTGAGTGATGACTGGCAGCATATGGTCGACAGTA
>NZ_JACSIQ010000716.1:0-390 GCF_018812105.1 Gluconobacter sp. P1D12_c | reverse complement strand
GAGCATCGCATCCAATTTTTTGGAGTTTTTCGATAACCTGCTGATGGTGTCGCTTAGAGACAACTTCAATGAGTTCGAGAGCCTTTTTGCCGAGTTCAGTGTCAGGCGTCTGCGTATAATTCTGGACCATAAGACAGGGTTCAGAGACGTTATAGAAAGCATGATGCGGGAGCATCAGCCCAACAATCTTATTCTCCATCTGCTCGAATTTTATTTCATCACCAACGATGACACGACCATCAAGAGAAGGCTCAACACAGAGAGCCATAGCAATATCGGGCCCGAACATATCCAATGATTTAGGGACACCTATCGTGGCTTCGCCTTCATCACGCTTCGTGAAAAGCTCAGCATCATTGATGACACGCTTCATCATCATCTTCAGAGATC
>NZ_JACSIQ010000715.1:0-390 GCF_018812105.1 Gluconobacter sp. P1D12_c | reverse complement strand
AGACCAAGGCTATTCGTTATATGTTTGGGAATGGGGTCGAGGTTTATTGCGGTTGGGAAAAGCCTTACGATATCATGACTTGTTTGCATGACCATTATATTGACCATTCTTTTCCTGTGAAGGATGTGAAAAGTTATAGAGATTATTTGCGTTGTCTTCCTTCGCATTCTTCTTTGTTTTTGGATTACATAGAAAGCAGGGGATATGGTTTTTTAAGATTCAACGAATATTTGAACGATGACGAGGATGATTTTTGTTACGAGTGTGTTTTTGTTAATGACAATAAAGATGAGATACGCCTTTGGGTTAAAGATTTAGAAGAATGTGACAAGGATGGTTTGTATTCGAGTATCGATAATTTAGATTTGGAAAATTGTACGTCTGATGATT
>NZ_JACSIQ010000714.1:0-390 GCF_018812105.1 Gluconobacter sp. P1D12_c | reverse complement strand
ATCAAAAATATGGTTCAAATCTGTATTTCAGGGGGACTGAGTTCACTCATAATGAGGATCATGAAACCCTTAACATGCATATGAATATCCTCTTTGATCTGCCGTATTTGAAGGGGAACGGCTGGCAGGATTTTCTTGCTGATGTTCGTGAGAGGATGTCGTGCATTGTTAAGGATGCGGGAACTCTTGAGTCTGTTGATGAGGTCACAAAATATGTGACTAAGCCGAACGATATTGAGACGATGGAGGATGGCCATCTTGAGTGGTTCTATAATGAGACACTCAATACGCGACTGATACAGAGGTACGGATCGTTTAAGGAGTTCAAGGGGTCTCTTAATGATGAGAGGCTTCGCATCGTTCGAGATCAGTCTGATGGATCTCTGAAGA
>NZ_JACSIQ010000713.1:0-390 GCF_018812105.1 Gluconobacter sp. P1D12_c | reverse complement strand
TTCCGAATACTTCGAAGCTAATCAGGACGCCTTTCAGGAGCTTGCAGACTGGTATCTTTGAAGCTCCGCAGGACCGACGACAATGTAATTGTCATAGTCGGACACTATGACAAGTCAAATATTGATTTCTATCTGCTACAATAAGTTTCCAGTACCCCACAAACTGAGGGTCGGAGATTGTTATGGATATGGTAAAGAAGGAAAAATATAGAGAAATAGAGAGAGAAGTACAGAGGCTTGAAAATCTGTTCAATATAAAGGCTGTGCGATTGAAGGCACGTTATGAGACCAAGGCTATTCGTTATATGTTTGGGAATGGGGKCGAGGTTTATTGCGGTTGGGAAAAGCCTTACGATATCATGACTTGTTTGCATGACCATTATATTGACC
>NZ_JACSIQ010000712.1:0-391 GCF_018812105.1 Gluconobacter sp. P1D12_c | reverse complement strand
CGGGTGCGGTCGATGGTCTGTTCAATCGCTTTGATGCAACCCTGCGGAACGCTGGTTATCTCCCGATGTCAGGGCAGATCCTGGATGCAACGCTGGTCGCGGCTCCCAGGCAGCGCAACACAAATGCTGAGAAAGCGGATCTGCGTGAAGGGCGGATCCCACAGGACTGGCAGGACAAGCCGTCAAAGCTGTCCCACAAGGACAGGCATGCGCGGTGGACGCTGAAGTTCACGAAAGCAAAGCGGCAGGAGGATGGGACGATCCCCGCAACAGATCTTGCCATCCCATTCTTTGGCTACAAATCCCATGTCTCCATCGACCGAAAATTTCGGTTGATCCGGAAATGGAAAACAACCGATGCCGCCGCCAGTGATGGTGCGCGATTGGGAGA
>NZ_JACSIQ010000711.1:0-391 GCF_018812105.1 Gluconobacter sp. P1D12_c | reverse complement strand
GGCAGCAAGCGGTCCAAAATCACAACGTCATAATTTTCACAGACAGCCAGAAACAGACCATCCTTGACGTTATCCGCCACATCCACGACGTGCCCGGCTTCACGAAATCCCTTGAGCACAAAGGCGCGGACTGTCAGAAACAGACCATCCTTCAGGATACGCATTGATTTTACTCTCTTACTTCCGGGCGACTGAGCTCCGTATCAGGGCCTCAGAATACCGGCTGGTGTCCACGGGTCAAAGTGGAGGCTCGATCATTTATCCGCGTGCTTGGGGCGTGGTCCGATATGAACGGGAAGCGGAATACCGGCTGGTGTCCACGGGTCAAAGTGGAGGCTCGATCATTTATCCGCGTGCTTGGGGCGTGGTCCGATATGAACGGGAAGCGTCA
>NZ_JACSIQ010000072.1:0-834 GCF_018812105.1 Gluconobacter sp. P1D12_c | reverse complement strand
CTATAACGTCTCTGAACCCTGTCTTATGGTCCAGAATTATACGCAGACGCCTGACACTGAACTCGGCAAAAAGGCTCTCGAACTCATTGAAGTTGTCTCTAAGCGACACCATCAGCAGGTTATCGAAAAACTCCAAAAAATTGGATGCGATGCTCTAACGGGGCGTAATCTGTTTGCGTTGCGTGGTTCGTGGGAGCTTGGCAACAGGGATATCAATGCGGTGGATGATTCCGCAAAAGCATATATGCTTGACACTTACACGATATCTCACATGGGTAGAGGTGGGGGTAGCGTCTTAGAAGATGGGATGCTGTCAAAGGTTCTCGACATAGAGCGTCTACAAGACCCCGTAGAGCTTGATGAGCCTCCTATTGAGGTTCCGGATTCCGAATACTTCGAAGCTAATCAGGACGCCTTTCAGGAGCTTGCAGACTGGTATCTTTGAAGCTCCGCAGGACCGACGACAATGTAATTGTCATAGTCGGACACTATGACAAGTCAAATATTGATTTCTATCTGCTACAATAAGTTTCCAGTACCCCACAAACTGAGGGTCKGAGATTGTTATGGATATGGTAAAGAAGGAAAAATATAGAGAAATAGAGAGAGAAGTACAGAGGCTTGAAAATCTGTTCAATATAAAGGCTGTGCGATTGAAGGCACGTTATGAGACCAAGGCTATTCGTTATATGTTTGGGAATGGGGTCGAGGTTTATTGCGGTTGGGAAAAGCCTTACGATATCATGACTTGTTTGCATGACCATTATATTGACCATTCTTTTCCTGTGAAGGATGTGAAAAGTTATAGAGATTATTTGCGTTGTCTTCCTTCGC
>NZ_JACSIQ010000710.1:0-391 GCF_018812105.1 Gluconobacter sp. P1D12_c | reverse complement strand
AATGGCGAATTTTGACATGGTGTTTCAGCCCCCTTTTTTCAAAAGGTGGACTTACTACACAATTTGCAAGCAAATTGTCGTAAGCTGAAGAAGGAAACCCCTTCTTCAGATATATTCAGAAAGCTTCTTTTTTTGTCGGTAATGGCACATTTGGCTGACCGACAAACCATTCGTAGAGTGAAGGATCACTCGGAAGGCGAAGTGTCTCTAGAAGCACTTCATTATCTCGCACTATAGAAAATTCAAAAAATTCATCTAAATTTTCATCATGTAATTCCTTAAGATTTTTCCAAATTTTCATAGTTTCTAAGTCGTTTGAATGAGAAATTATAAATGTATTTTGGCATGCAATATGGAATCGTTCGTTAGTTTTCATAATTTTCCTCCTTCT
>NZ_JACSIQ010000709.1:0-391 GCF_018812105.1 Gluconobacter sp. P1D12_c | reverse complement strand
CCACTCAAGATGGCCATCCTCCATCGTCTCAATATCGTTCGGCTTAGTCACATATTTTGTGACCTCATCAACAGACTCAAGAGTTCCCGCATCCTTAACAATGCACGACATCCTCTCACGAACATCAGCAAGAAAATCCTGCCAGCCGTTCCCCTTCAAATACGGCAGATCAAAGAGGATATTCATATGCATGTTAAGGGTTTCATGATCCTCATTATGAGTGAACTCAGTCCCCCTGAAATACAGATTTGAACCATATTTTTGATTGAGCCAACGGAAGCAATCAGAGAGCTTGCGTGTCCATTTCCTATGCTCCGCCTTGAGGTCATCATATATGCGGACGTTCTCACCGCAGGTGATAACCATGTACCGCTGATACTTCCCCTTATTC
>NZ_JACSIQ010000708.1:0-391 GCF_018812105.1 Gluconobacter sp. P1D12_c | reverse complement strand
GTCCATCGYGCATGACGATCCTTATGCGACATCTTTGCGGGCTTGTCCTGCCAGTCTTCTGGAATACGTCCTGCCCGGAGATCCGCTTTCTCAGCCTTCGTATTGCGCTGCTTTGGAGCAGCCACCAGTGTTGCATCCAGGATCTGGCCGGACATCGGGAGATAACCGGCGTTCCGCAGGGTCGCGTCAAATCGGTCAAACAGCCTTTCAATGGCACCCGCCTGTGTCAAACGCTCACGAAACAGCCAGACCGTTTTGGCATCCGGCACGCGGTCCGACAGCCCCAATCCCAGAAAGCGCATGAACGACAGGCGGTCGTTGATCAGATACTCTGTCCGTTCATCAGACAAAGTGTTCAACGTCTGGATGACCAGAATTTTGAACATCAGCA
>NZ_JACSIQ010000707.1:0-391 GCF_018812105.1 Gluconobacter sp. P1D12_c | reverse complement strand
TCCGGTAAGGGATGATGCTCAGGAGATGTTCGAGGAATTCCCAGGCTGTCTTCCGATCGGCTTTCCCGACGAGTTGTGTGACAGCGAATTTGCTTGTCCGGTCGATAGCAACGAAGAGGTGCTGCTTGCCCTCAGCGGTCTGGACTTCGGCAATATCGATGTGAAAAAAGCCGATGGGATAGCGTTTGAAGCGCTGGCGTTTGGGCTTGTCTCCCTCGATGTCCGGCAACCGGGATATCCCGTGACGCTGAAAGCAGCGATGCAGGGCCGAACGTGTCAGATGAGGAATGCTGGCCTGCAGGGCATAAAGGCAGTCATCCAGCGGCAGTAAAGTATGCCGGCGAAAAGCGACTGCCATGGCTTCTTCGGTTTCTGTCAGGCTCGTTGAGCG
>NZ_JACSIQ010000706.1:0-391 GCF_018812105.1 Gluconobacter sp. P1D12_c | reverse complement strand
GAACAAGGTTGATGTGTTTAAACATCTTGAACGCATTGGCAGGGATGAGGCCATAAGGCTTCAATCTGATCGCATTGCTGACAGGCTTGAAGGTCTGGGGATTCCGTCTAGGCGTAAGAAGCAGGATGGCACCTTTTTCAAGGTGGGTTTGCTGTCTGGATTAGCTAAGCAGATGGATGAACAGTTTAGGCATATCATGTTCATTCCTGCTGTTGCTGTTGCTGAGCGTCGCCAGTTGAGGAATGAGCTGACCTATTGGATTGATAACATTCTCCCGAATAAGGGGAAGTATCTGCGGTACATGGTTATCACCTGCGGTGAGAACGTCCGCATATATGATGACCTCAAGGCGGAGCATAGGAAATGGACACGCAAGCTCTCTGATTGCTTC
>NZ_JACSIQ010000705.1:0-391 GCF_018812105.1 Gluconobacter sp. P1D12_c | reverse complement strand
TTGATAACATTCTCCCGAATAAGGGGAAGTATCTGCGGTACATGGTTATCACCTGCGGTGAGAACGTCCGCATATATGATGACCTCAAGGCGGAGCATAGGAAATGGACACGCAAGCTCTCTGATTGCTTCCGTTGGCTCAATCAAAAATATGGTTCAAATCTGTATTTCAGGGGGACTGAGTTCACTCATAATGAGGATCATGAAACCCTTAACATGCATATGAATATCCTCTTTGATCTGCCGTATTTGAAGGGGAACGGCTGGCAGGATTTTCTTGCTGATGTTCGTGAGAGGATGTCGTGCATTGTTAAGGATGCGGGAACTCTTGAGTCTGTTGATGAGGTCACAAAATATGTGACTAAGCCGAACGATATTGAGACGATGGAGGA
>NZ_JACSIQ010000704.1:0-391 GCF_018812105.1 Gluconobacter sp. P1D12_c | reverse complement strand
AGAATGGTCAATATAATGGTCATGCAAACAAGTCATGATATCGTAAGGCTTTTCCCAACCGCAATAAACCTCGACCCCATTCCCAAACATATAACGAATAGCCTTGGTCTCATAACGTGCCTTCAATCGCACAGCCTTTATATTGAACAGATTTTCAAGCCTCTGTACTTCTCTCTCTATTTCTCTATATTTTTCCTTCTTTACCATATCCATAACAATCTCCGACCCTCAGTTTGTGGGGTACTGGAAACTTATTGTAGCAGATAGAAATCAATATTTGACTTGTCATAGTGTCCGACTATGACAATTACATTGTCGTCGGTCCTGCGGAGCTTCAAAGATACCAGTCTGCAAGCTCCTGAAAGGCGTCCTGATTAGCTTCGAAGTATTC
>NZ_JACSIQ010000703.1:0-392 GCF_018812105.1 Gluconobacter sp. P1D12_c | reverse complement strand
TTGCGTTGTCTTCCTTCGCATTCTTCTTTGTTTTTGGATTACATAGAAAGCAGGGGATATGGTTTTTTAAGATTCAACGAATATTTGAACGATGACGAGGATGATTTTTGTTACGAGTGTGTTTTTGTTAATGACAATAAAGATGAGATACGCCTTTGGGTTAAAGATTTAGAAGAATGTGACAAGTATGGTTTGTATTCTAGTATCGATAATTTAGATTTGGAAAATTGTTCGTCTGATGATTTTAAAACAAGACTCTCAACTATTTGCTAGAAATTTTTTGGATCGTTGTCATGAGTTATCAATTCGCACATTTTGAGATGCTGAGTCGTAAATTGCTTGTAAAGCCTTCCTACAAGGCAACGAAGTCTAAGAAGTGGAATATTAAAGAC
>NZ_JACSIQ010000702.1:0-392 GCF_018812105.1 Gluconobacter sp. P1D12_c | reverse complement strand
AAATCCAACGCCGGAAAGTCCGTTATCCGGTCACGTGTCGAGCATGTCTTTGCTGATCAGAAGTCACAGACCGGACTGTTCATCCGGACAGTGAGTATCACTCGTGCAACCATGAGGATCGGGCTGGCCAATATCGTCTATAATATGCGCCGCCTTCTCTTCCTCGAGAGGATTAACGCCCACGCGTAGCAGTCCAGCGGATGATCGTTCCCGATCTGCTCAAAACGCAGAGCGAAAGCCACCCCAGGAGCCATCATTCAGCACGCCATAACTCTGAAATCTGGAGCCAGACGCATCAATCAACGGTTCTTCGATCTCTCCACCTACAACGTTCAATACAAATTTCATTTAAAGTTTTGATGAGCGGCGGGCCACTAAAAGGTTTCTGACAG
>NZ_JACSIQ010000701.1:0-392 GCF_018812105.1 Gluconobacter sp. P1D12_c | reverse complement strand
ACACATGAAGGAGACATCCGATCATGGCGCGGCGCCGTCTTCTGACCCGTGAAGCTCTCGCCCGACATTACGAGCCTTCTGTCGATGATCGCGAGATCACGAGACATTTTACACTCAGCCAGGATGACTTCGATCTGATCGCAACCCGCCGCGGAGAAACCTCCCGATTGGGTTTCACGATGGKCATGCTCTACATGCGCTGGCCGGGACGGGTGCTGGAATCTGGTGAAACACCACCGGCTCCCATTCTGTCATTTGTTGCGCGGCAGCTCGACCTGTCCCCTGGGCTCTGGTCCCATTACGGACGTCGTGACGAAACCCGTCGATCCCATCTGGCCCACCTGATGAAGCGTTATGGCTACCGAACCTTCGATCGGTCGGCATTTCATGAC
>NZ_JACSIQ010000071.1:0-834 GCF_018812105.1 Gluconobacter sp. P1D12_c | reverse complement strand
GTCGCGTTGACAAAAGGTCTATACGCTCATTCTGAGATCTGATTCACTGTTGTCTTTAACGAAGGCGATAAGGTGAAGCGGGGATGGCACGAGGGGATCTGACGGATCGTGAATGGGCGMTRATTGGTCCGCTTCTGCCGCCTGAGCGCGGACGTTGGGCTCGACCAGCTGGAGACAACCGCCTGTTTCTCAATGGTATGCTGCATGTTCTGCGCACAGGCTGTCCGTGGCGGGACATGCATGAGCGCTACGGCAAATGGAACTCGGTCTATGTCCGGTTCCGGCGTTGGGCTGAGCAGGGGGTGTGGGATGCTCTGCTGCAAACCCTGATAGACCTCGACCTGACCGATAACTGGCAGCATATGGTCGACAGTACCGTAGTCCGTGCCCATTCACAGGCTACGGGCGCAAAAGGGGGGCTCATTCGGAGGCTTTTGGTCGATCACGCGGCGGCTTTACGAGCAAGATCCATGTCCGATGTGACAATCAGGGATGCCCTCTTGGCTTTGTCCTTACCGGAGGCCAGGTCTCGGACTACAAAGCCACAGACGCCCTGATGAAGCTGTCTGTCCCGCCCCCCAAAGCCATGCTGGCTGATCGGGGCTATGACAGTGACAGCTTCCGCCAGGATCTGCTGATCCACGGGATCCTGCCGGTTATTCCATCACGCAAAAGCCGCAGTGCTCCACAGAAAACAGACTGGTGGCGTTACAGGGACCGCAACCGCATCGAGCGGATGTTCAACAAACTCAAGCAGATGCGCCGTATCGCGACGCGCTACGACAAAACCGCCTTGTCCTTCATGAGTTTCCTCAATATCGCCGCAGCAAAGCT
>NZ_JACSIQ010000008.1:0-148539 GCF_018812105.1 Gluconobacter sp. P1D12_c | reverse complement strand
GCCTTCGGGCCGCCACCGCAACCCAGTCTGCCAGCAGTGCGCCAGGCCATCCTTGACCGCATGTCTCGTTCACCCCCGACACAATGCCCTCATTGCGGATGGACACTCAAAAGACATCCTAACTCTATTCTGCCAAAGTAGTGCTAGGCAAAATATAAAACCCTCCGTCTGTGTTCCAGACGGAGGGGCCTCGGAGTTCAGTCTCCGGATGATTCAAAAATTTCTTCCAGTGTCTGCGCCATCACGTCTCCATCGAGCGTTTTGCCCAGCCAGATCTCAACACCAATCAGGCCTTGGTTGACCAGCATTCCCAAGCCATCGAGGGTTGTGCAGCCTTGCGCGTGGGCTTCCTGAAGGAAGCGTGTTTGCGGTGGGTTGGGAATGACGTCCGCAACAATCTGTCCTTTGGTCAGGCTTTTGATGTTCACTGGAGGAATCGCCTCCAGATCACCAAGGCCGATGGATGTGGCATTGATAACGATATCTGTGCCTTCGGGAACGGAAACGTCGCCTTCCCAGGGTTTGGCTTCGGCATCTGCGCTTGAGTTGTCACGCACGAGTGCAGCCATGGTCTCGGCTTTCTTGACGTCACGATTGACGATGGTGAGATGGGCGGCGCCGGCCAGTGCCAGTTCAACGGCAATCGCACGGGCAGCTCCACCTGCGCCAAGAAGGAGAACGCGTTTTCCGGCTGGATCTGTGATTTCTTTCAAGGAGGCCAGAAACCCCTTGCCGTCCGTGTTATGGCCCGTCAGGCGCCCGTCTTTGATGGCGACGCAATTAACCGCACCGATCAGTTTTGCCGACTCATCCAAAGCATCAAGATGTTCCAGAACTGCGACCTTATGGGGCAGGGAACAGTTGAACCCCACCCATTCCATGGCTTTGGCACCTTTAACGGCGTCAGCGAGATTGTCTGCCTTGACGTCACAGTTGATGTAACGCGCGTTCAGCCCTTCATGGATGTATGCGGCTTCGATCATAGCGACGGTTGGATTATCTGCGCATGGTGTCGAAAATGATCCTGTCAGAATGCTGCGGAAGTTCTGGTCACTCATGTCTGGCTCTCCTGTGTTGAGGCGTCCCTGACATAGAAAGACATGCTGAACAGATTGGAACCGCCTTTGAGCGGTTCAGGCTATGGATGGCAGAGAAGTGATGAGGAGAGGGGCTTACGCCGCCAGTGTGATGATCGTCCGCAGGCCGCCTTCGCCACGGTTCTGAAGGCGCACGTCGCCCCCCTGTGCCCGCAGGATTGTCCGAGCGATGGAAAGTCCTAGGCCGGTGCCACCTGTTTCACGGTTGCGGCTGGTTTCGATCCGCACAAAAGGTTCGAAAACCCGTTCAAGCTCGCTCTCGGGAAGGCCGGGGCCATTGTCCTCAATGATGATGCAGGCAGTGCGATCTTTTTCTTTCTTTTTTGTCGGTGGAATGAGCGTGACATGCGCACTTCCACCATACTTCAGAGAATTGAGAATGAGATTGTTCAGAGCGCGCTTCAGTGCCACGGACCGTGCCTGAATGCGGACTGGTTGCATCGGCAACTCATAGACAAGCGCGTCTGCCTGATCTGGATGGCTTTCGGCTGCTTCATCCATGATGGTTTGCAGCAGGGTGCGCAGATCAAGGAAGACAACCTGTTCGTTAGAGGCGCTGTCACGACCGAAAGCCAGTGTGGCGGCCACCATGGCCTCCATTTCATCAAGATCCGCTAGAATCTTGTTGCGCAGTTCGTCATCGTCAATGAATTCGGCGCGCAGCTTCAGTCGTGTGATTGGTGTGCGCAGATCATGCCCGATCGCCGTGAGCATGAGCGTTCGATCCGAGACGAAGCGACGGATCCGCATGGACATCGTATTAAAGGCGATAGCCGCCCGACGAATTTCCGATGGGCCATTTTCAGGAAGGACCGTTGAGCTGTTCACGTCCCGGCCCAGCGCTTCGGCAGCGGTGGCCAGCGTCGTGACGGGGGCGATCAGACGACGTGTGGCCCAGAGGATCAAGGCGCCTCCGAAGAGGGACATCATCAGGAATGCAATGATGAATGTCGGCGCTTCGAAGGGGTTGGGCAACGGCATGACGTAACGGATGACAAGCCAACACTGACCATCCGGCAACAGCATCGATGTGGAATATGTGCGAAGTTCCTGCCCGGCCCAGACTTCCAGTGGGTAAAGGGATGAAGGCAGGAACGATCCGCGCATGAAAGGCGGGATTTCCCGATATCCTTCACGGCCACCAAGTCTCGGCCCGTACCATCCTTCGGGGCTGCCTTCGCGAGGACGCTCAAAATTACGTTCGTCAGGGAAAGGGCCGTGTTCCGGAGCGCCAGACGGATGTTCTTCACCCGGCGGGGTTGCTCCCGGAAGGCTCGGCTCAATCATCCCTCCTGGACCAAACGGAGCCCCGCCCGGACCGAAGCCCGGCGGCGGTGTATGAAACCGTCCCTGAGAGAGCCCCCCGGATGCGAAAAAGGGGAGCGGGATTTTGTGGCTATGGATTTCCTGATCCGGCGTCGGAAGCAGCAGAACTGTTGTGTTCGA
Source organism: Gluconobacter sp. P1D12_c (assembly GCF_018812105.1). Classification (NCBI taxonomy): domain Bacteria; kingdom Pseudomonadati; phylum Pseudomonadota; class Alphaproteobacteria; order Acetobacterales; family Acetobacteraceae; genus Gluconobacter; species Gluconobacter sp. P1D12_c. The sequence continues at coordinate 145,996 of NZ_JACSIQ010000008.1, read as the reverse complement.
CGGGATGTGCAGGTCGTCTATGGCGTTCTTGCGATCTTCCGCCTTCGTTTCCGCAATCGTGCGGTAAATGGAAAAGACCTGGATCTGATAGTCATGCATCTGGCTGCGTTCAGCCAAATCAAGGCGGTCAAGCGCGTGGATCCCCAGTCCCGCAAGTTCAATAACGCCCAGCCCGACAATCAGGAGCAGGCTGGTGCGGGCGACAAGGGAACTGGGAAAAAAGCGCACGGTCAGACGCGTTCGACTTCTGCTGCAAGAACATAACCGCCGCCACGCACGGTCTTGATGACCTGTGCATTCCGGCCGTCATCTTCCAGTTTGCGACGCAGGCGGCTGATGGCGACGTCAATGGCACGGTCGAACGGTCCAGCCTGACGGCCGCGAAGCAGCTCAAGCAGCATGTCCCGGGTCAGGACGCGGTTGGCGCGTTCCAGCAACGCGATCAGAAGGTCATATTCGCCACCCGTCAGGGAGATTTCTGCTCCATCCGGGTTGAGCAGACGGCGGCGGACCGGATCGAGGCACCAGCCGGCAAACATAATCTTGCGGGTATCTGTGGCCTGGCGCTTTTCGGACGCATCAACCGTCCGGCGCAGAACTGCGCGAATGCGGGCGAGGAGTTCGCGGGGATTGAACGGCTTGGCGACGTAATCATCTGCGCCAAACTCCAGCCCGATAATCCGGTCGGTTTCATCGCTCATGGCCGTCAGCATGATGATGGGGACATTATCCTGGGTGCGCAGCCAGCGTGCGACTTCAAGGCCGCTTTCGCCCGGAAGCATCAGGTCCAGAACCACAAGCTGGTAATGACCATTGGCCCAGGCTTTTCGGGCTTCACGACCATCGCGCGCAGCCGTGACGCGAAAGTGGTTCCGTTCGAGGAACTTGCTCAGAAGCTCCCGGATTTCACGGTCATCATCGACGACCAGAAGATGGGGAAGGGTTTCTGTACCCATGATGATGTTACCTTCCATCGGCTTGTGGCGCGGTTCAGGTCCGCCGCGCCACTTTCGTGCTTACGCCAGCCAGGAGGGAACCGGGAGGTTTTTCGCACGAAGGAACTCAGGGTTGAACAGCTTGGACTGATACCTTGCCCCTCCATCGCACAGGATTGTAACAATCGTATGTCCAGGACCAAGCTTCCTTGCAGTTCGGATAGCTGCTGCAACATTGATGCCTGACGAACCACCTACGGACAGGCCTTCTTCTGCCGTCAGGGCAAAGATCTGCTCCAGCGCTTCCGGGTCTGCAATTCGCTCCGCATCATCAGGTGCGCAGCCCTCAAGGTTGGCTGTGACACGCCCCTGGCCAATGCCTTCCGTGATGGAGCCGCCGCTGATGGTCAGATCGTTGGATTTCACCCAGCCATAGAGTGCGGAACCTTCCGGATCAGCTAGTACGATTTTCGGGGCCGTCTTGCCTGCCGCCGCAGCCTGTTCCCGCAGGCCCATTCCGATGCCTGCCAGAGTGCCGCCGGTGCCGCAGGCGCAGGTGAAGGCATCAACTTTTCCGCCCGTCTGGTTCCAGATTTCGACGGCTGTCGTGGTGCGATGGCCTTCGCGGTTGGCAGTATTGTCGAACTGGTTAGCCCAGAAAGCACCCGTTTCTTCCGCCAGACGACGCGACACATGGACGTAGTTGCCTGGGTCACGGAAGGGCTTGGCGGGGACCAGTCGCAGGTCTGCGCCGATCATGCGTAGAAAGTCGAGCTTTTCGCGGCTCTGGGTTTCCGGCACGACGATGATCGCCTTGCAGCCCATGGCCTGCGCCACCAGCGTCAGTCCGATGCCAGTATTGCCAGCCGTTCCTTCGACAACGGTTCCGCCGGGCTTGAGAGCGCCAGTGCGGAAAGCATCTTCGATGATGGCAAGTGCTGCACGGTCTTTGACAGACCCGCCGGGGTTCATGAACTCCGCCTTGCCGTAGATGTTACAGCCGGTTTCTTCGGAGGCGCGCTTCAGACGGATGAGCGGCGTTCCACCAATGGCGGCCGTCATGCTGGAGGAGGTGCTCTGCCACCCTGCCGAAACGGACTGGTGTGGGCTGGTGATGTCAGTCATACGTTCACTCCTGTGCTAACGGAATTATAGACCGCGTTTTGTAGGGATGAGGAAGGCCATGAAGGTACTGACAGCAAAGCAGGCATGGGACGTGCTTGCAAATGAAGCCGACAGCATCCTCGTCGATGTGCGGACACCTGTGGAATGGGCGGAGATTGGCCTGCCCGATTCTTCTGCCCTGCCAAGGCCCGTTGTGTGTCTGACGTGGCAGCCGGGTCTGGAACAGATGTTTCTGGAAGGACTGCTGAATGCCGTGCCTGATCAGAACAGCCGCGTCCTGTTTCTGTGCCGGTCGGGAATGCGCTCCCATAATGCAGCGCTTCTGGCTGAGCATGCCGGATATGCGGATGTAAGCAATATTGTCGACGGCTTCGAAGACAAGCATGGCCCCGGCACGGGCTGGCGCGCCGGGGGACTGCCATTCGTTCACATGCCGCTGTCAGGTTCCTGATCGGCGTCATAACGAACTTCAAGGACGACGCACCACGGATAGCGGCTGTCGTAGCTGTGGCCTGAACCATCAGCGATCCGGCCGTTGGCATCCGTGGGAACATGTGTCAGGGACACGGCGTCGTCCACATTACCGCCAACGATGCTCAGCTCATGACCGAAAGGCTGGTCATTCTGATTGACGGCGGTGACGATGCCGCAATGAGCCGGGAACCCGTAAGATGTCGGGAGCATCGAGAACGTCACGCTCTTGCTGCGGCCGCGACCCACGCAGATCAGATCACCGATCTTTGGGGTGTAGCTTCCCGGATCATGCGCGCTGACACCGCTGGACTGGCCGCTTGCTGCTGCATTGATATAGGTCGCGTGGTTGGGTGAATACGGGAAGCGATCATTCGCCCCTGCGACACGCATGACGTAGGAAATGAACGCTGCCGACCAGGCGTAGTGCCCGTCATGCACGGCGTCGAAGCGTGTGCCGTTCGCATCGGTCTTGCCCGTCCAGCCAGCTTCCGTTTCATACGGGTCCTGGCCGATCCACCAGTATTCACCCACGCGCTGCCACAAGCCGGGAATACGTTCCGGCTTTAGAGCAGGATCAGTGGGTTCCGGTCGGTCTTCCGGATCGTCATCAGCTACAGGTGCACCGAACATGCGCCATTCCCGCAGGGCAATGGCTGCGACGTCCTGACGGTTGAAAGGTTCAAAATTACGGCTGGCAAAGTCCGGAACGTGGCTGTTGTAGCCCACCGGACCTGTTGTGCCGTTCGCATACTGTGCGTTGGGAGTCTGGGCCGGATACGGACGGACACTGTTCTGACTGGCGCAGCCGGTCAGTGCGAACAGGGCGACCGTAGCAGCTGTTCGCCAGAAAATATGCGAGTCTGACACAATCATCCTCATGCTGGCTCGATGAACCTGCATCTTGAACGGCAAGTGCGATGGAGCGTCAAGGGCAGGGCCTCGTATGTGGGAAAGAGAGGCCGTTTATTTAGAGAACGGAAGGAAAGAACCGTACGGCTCCTTCAATCAGAATGGCGGGTGCAAAAGGTATAAGAAGAAAAAATATATGTTTTAGGCGTCTTCTGGCCTTATCCGGACCGGCTCGAAAGGACAGGAGAAGGAAAACCAGAGCAACAACCGAAATGACTGGAGCAAGACAGATATAGGTCATGAGACCCAACGCCCAGGAAATCATGCCGAGACTTTAATGCTCTTCTGGGTCCCAGCCCATCATGAAACCAGCGAGGAATAAAGGTATCAATTTGACGAGCCATGAACTCAAACCTGCATAGACGATAAATAATGTCCGAAAGACTTGGGAGTGGGGACGCAAGGGGGCAGGCGGGAGGACACGCTCTGGTGGAATGTGGGGCAGGACGTACATGTAACCATTCGTTTCAAACGATTCGAATGGTTACAATGTGCCTGTATCAGTTGTCCGGGAAAAGGGTCTTCAGCCCTTCTTCGGAAGCATCGCACCGGCCACGCTCGGTGATCAGTCCGGTCACCAGACGGGCTGGTGTTACGTCGAATGCCGGATTGGCGGCGGGGCTGTTATCCGGTGCAATACGGACGCGCCCCGGAGCGCCGTTATCTGTCAGACCTGTCATGAACAGGACTTCGTTCTGGCTACGCTCCTCAATCGGGATTTCCTTCACGCCGTCCCGAACACGCCAGTCGATTGTGGACGACGGGAGTGCCACCCAGAACGGGACGTTATTGTCTTTGGCTGCGAGCGCCTTGAGATAGGTGCCAATCTTGTTGGCCACATCGCCCTGCGCCGTTACGCGGTCCGTACCAACGATGACCATGTCCACATCGCCAGCCTGCATGTAGTGGCCGCCGGCATTATCCGCGATGACGGTATGCGCGACACCATGGCTGCCGAGTTCCCAAGCCGTGAGTAGGCTGCCCTGATTGCGGGGGCGTGTCTCATCCACCCACACATGCACCGGGATGCCTTCGTCGTGCGCCATGTAGATGGGTGCAAGCGCCGTTCCCCAGTCTACCGTGGCAATCCAGCCGGCATTGCAGTGCGTGAGAAGATTGACGCGGCCTGTCTTCCCCTTGCGCTCCCAGATTTCGCGGATCAGGTCCAGTCCATGGCGGCCGATGGCCTCATTGACCTGCACGTCTTCATCACAGATCGCATCGGCTTCCACATATCCGGCTTCAACGCGCTCTGCTGGCGTGAGCGCGCGCAGACGCGTCACCATGCGTTCAATGGCCCAGCGCAGGTTGATGGCAGTCGGGCGTGTTTCGATCAGATCAGCAGCCGCTTTTTCCAGCGCAGCATCGGATGCGTCGTTCTGAACGGCAAAAACCAGACCATAGGCCGCGACAGCACCAATCAGCGGAGCACCACGAACCTGCATGCTGCGGATTGCATGCGCGACAGCGCCGACGTCGCGGAGTTCAAGCACCTCTACTTCCCATGGAAAACGGGTCTGGTCGAAAATGCGGATGCTTTTGGCGTCGTCAGACGGGCGCCAGATGCTGCGATAGGCAATGCCATTGATCTTCATTGGATGCTCCTGGGAGACGCTCCGGCATTCAGGGCGCGGAACAGAAAAGACGTCTTATAGCGCATGTGCGCGATACACTCCGCGAACTCAAGAGTGGAAACCCCCGGGCCGTATTGCGCGTTGGGCGGATATTGCCTTGCGAGTGTTCAGAAACCGGTAGTATGAATTGTATTACGTTTCGTGTCTGGATTCTCTTTCTAGCTGTAGGGAAAGATAATGGCCTCTCTCGTGAACCCCGGAAATACAGCCGTGCGCTCGTCTGACGCTCAGCCACGTCTTTCCACAAAAAACAGGTCTGCCAACATGACGGCGCTGGAAAAATACCGTCTGCTACGGGAGAATCGTAAGGTGGTGCGCCGCCAGAAGCTTGAACAGGAAAAGCGCCAGATTTCTTCCTGAGCAGGCCTCTTTCACTCTTCTGCCTCAGGCTGTTAAGCCTCATCCTCGCTCGGCCCCTTGTCTGCCGGGCCGGATCTGGAAAAGGGCTGAGCAGTGTCTCTGCGTGTACTGACGGTTCTGCCGCCGCGTGAACTTTATGCTGAGGGCCACGCTGGCGCGATTTCCCTGCTCGTCAGCCGCGTGGCCTTTTGTGATGATCGGATTATCGGCAGAGCTGTCTCCGGCGTGCCACTGCCGGGCGGCAAATTTGTTCCTCTGAAGCGTGGCATATGGCCACTCCCTCAACGCCTGAGCTATGCGCTGTCCTGCGTTCGCGCAGCCCGACACTTCCGGCCCGATCTGATCGAGGTTCATAACAGGCCCGATCTGGCCATGGCGCTGTCCCGTGTCGCTCCTGTCCGGCTGATTCTGCACAATGATCCGCGCTCCATGAGGGGCGCCAAAACTGCGAAAGAAAGATCCCGGCTCGCCGCGAAGGTGCTGGTGTGCGCTGTGTCCCAATGGGTTGCGACGTGTTTTGCAGAAGGCAGCGATAGGCTGCCACGCGTCGAAATTCAGCCGAACTGTGTGGATCTGTCCGTATTGCCAGCTGAGCGCCCGCGGAAAAAACAGGTTCTGTTCGCGGGGCGGGTCGTTGCCGACAAGGGGGTAGATGCTTTTGTCTCAGCCTGGGCAAGTCTTCGGCACCAGTATCCGGACTGGACAGCTGTCATTATGGGCGCTGACAGATTTGGCCCGGATTCACCGGAAACTCCGTTTTTGACTCGGCTGCGGCCTCAGGCGGCACAGGCGGATGTTCTGATGACGGGCTATCGGTCCCATCCGGATGTTCTTGAAGCCATGACGGAAGCGGCTGTTGTCGTTGTGCCAAGCCGCTGGCCGGAGCCATTTGGCATGACGGCGCTGGAAGCCATGGCATGCGGGGCGGCTGTGATCGTCTCGCCATTTGGCGCGCTACCGGATGTAGTCGGGGATGCGGCCCTGCTAGCGGCCCCGGATGCTTCCGGAGCGCTAGAGGCGGCGCTGGGTCAACTGATGGATAACCCGGCACTCAGAGCGGAGCTGGGCCATAAGGGCCGCGAGCGGGCTGCTCTGTTCAGTCTGGAGGCTGCCCGCGCGCGTCTTGTCGCGTTGCGGCAGGCAGCCATTGCTTTCAGTCGCGGTTCGGCGGCCCCATGAAGGTCGGGTCAATCGCATCCGGGACGTGACGTGCCAGGATTTCGTCCACAGCCTTCTTTTCTTCGTCGGTCAGAGACCAGCCGAAAACATCCTTCACACCGGAGACCTGTTCAGGCTTGCGTGCGCCCCAGAGTGCGATGACTGGCCCCTGATCCAGAACCCAGCGTACGGCGAAGGCGAGAACGGACTTGTCGCGCTTGGCGGCCAGCTCCTTGAAGTCTTCGACTGCGGCGAGATAGCTCTCGAATTTCGGCTTCTGGAACTTCGGATCACCTGAACGCAGGTCATCTTTCGGGAAGCTCGTATCCTTGTTCATCTTGCCAGAGAGAAGTCCGCGGCAGAGCGCGCCATAAGCGAGCACCACGGCGTTATTCTTCTTGGCGTATGGCAGGATGTCTTTTTCGCAGGTGCGTTCGAACAGGTTCAGCGGGGGCTGAATTGTTGCAAGTGGGGCAACTTCGCGAAAAATATCCATCTGCTCCGGCGAGAAGTTGCTCACGCCGAGCGCCCGGATCTTGCCTTCCTGATGAAGTTTCTGCAGTTCGCGTGCGCTTTCATCGATGGGCGTCTTGTCATCGGGCCAATGGATCTGTTCGAGATCAATCGTCTCGACCCGCAGGCGGCGCAGGGAGTCTTCCACTTCCTTGCGGATGCGGGCAGGGCGGGAATCACGGAAAACCTTGCGGTCTTCGGGTTTGTCATCCGTCCAGTTCAGGCCCAGCTTTGTCGCGACGAAAGCCTTGTTGGGCTTTTCGGCCAGTGCCCGGCCAACAACTTCTTCTGAGTGCCCGAAGCCATAGACGGGTGCTGTGTCGATAAAATTGATGCCGTCATCGAGAGCTGCATGGATGGTGCGAACGCCGTTTTCATCGTCCGGCCCGCCCCACATCCAGCCGCCAATGGCCCAGGTGCCGAGAGCCACGCGGGAAACCGGAGTGTCGATGCCGGGAATGAGAATGGTGTCTGAGGACATGCCTGTCTCCATAAGAAAGGGACTGTTTCAAAAAAGCGCATTCGGATGGAGGTGGTTGCATGGAAAGTCGAAACCCGCCATCCACAATATCCATGCGCCTGTCTTCTTTTTCCCTGACCCGCCTCGGCCAGTGGCTTGCTGTTCTACTGCCGCTGACACTCACGCATCTCAGAGGGCTGGCGGAAGCAGACCTCGATATTCTTGCCGTTCTGCTGTTGGTGCAGTCGGCACGAACGCGGCAATGGGACTGGGCAAGAGAGCCCTGGGTCATCGCGACCTTCTGTTGGTGGGGCTGGCAGGTTTTGTGCACAGTCTGGGTCTCGCCCGGTCATGGGGCACTGGGCCAGTCTCTGGCGGCCATCCGCTTTCCGCTAGCTGCCGCAGCGCTGGGCTGCTGGCTATTACGCGATGACGTCTGGCGCAGAAGAGCGCTCTGGGTCACGTGTGGATGCGGGCTTTACATTGCATTCCAGATTATGGTTCAGGCGTCGTTCGGACGAAATCTGTTTGGCGTGCCGCGCTTCCATGATGGCACTCTCACGGGGCCTTACACGCACCCCCGTGCCGCTGCCCCACTGTCACGCCTTATTCTGCCGATGCTGATGCTTGGTTGTACTTTGATCGAGGGTTGGAAAAGTCGTTGGTCCCGCACTCTGGGGCTCTGTGCTGCGACGGTTCTTGCTGTGGCAGTCATGGTTCTCGCGGGGCAGAGAATGCCGTTCGCGCTTTCGCTGTTCGGAATTGGCATCTGCGCGCTTCTGTATCGGCCTATGCGTCCAGCCGCGCTGGTTGCGGCGGCGATGATGCCGCTTCTGATCTTTGCCGCAAGTGCGCTGTCGCCCGGCAGCTTCTCGCATCTCGTTGTCCTTGCCCGCCAGCAGTTGACGCATTTCAGCCAGTCTCCTTACGGCGAGATTTACACGCATGCTGTGGTGATGGCGCAGGAGCATCCTTTGCTGGGGCAGGGCTATGACGCCTATCGCCATCACTGTGATGACCCGGCGACGTTCCACGGTCTGTCGTGGCTTTCCATGGCAACGCCAGAAAAAGGCTGGCGCGATCTCTGTGTTCAGCATCCGCACAATCATTATCTTCAGGCTCTGGTGAATGCCGGCATTCCGGGCCTGATCCTGTTTGTGCTGATGGTGGCCTGCTGGCTCAAGGCGCTCTGGCCGGGACGGCAGGGTTCAGCCATTGCAATCGGTCTTTTTGCCGCGGTCTTCATTCAGGAATGGCCCATCGCGTCCTCTTCAGATTTCATGAATCTGCCGTTGGGTGGATGGGGATTTCTGATGCTCGGTCTGGGTTTGGCCTATCGCAATGGCTTTCAAGACACGGCGCGCGGGCCTATATCGTAAGCAGATTACGGAGGCACCCCCATGTCCAGCACCAGTGATCCGGCACGCACCGGAACCGTTCCCGTTACTGTTCTGACCGGCTTTCTTGGCGCCGGTAAAACCACCCTGCTTAATCATATCCTGACTGCTGAGCACGGCCGCAAATATGCCGTGGTCGTCAATGAGTTTGGTGAGCTTGGCGTGGACAATGACCTCGTGGTGGATGCCGACGAGGAAGTGTTCGAAATGAACAACGGCTGCATCTGCTGTACCGTGCGTGGCGATCTGATCCGCATTCTCGGTGGGCTGTTGCGCCGTCGTGGTCGTTTTGATGGGATCATCGTTGAGACAACAGGCCTTGCCGATCCGGCGCCTGTCGCACAGACGTTTTTCGTGGATGAAAATATCCGCGAGAAGGCCCGTCTTGATGCTGTCGTGACAGTTGTTGATGCCTTCAACATCATGCAGACGCTGGAAGAAAGCCCGGAAGCCGTCAGTCAGCTCGCATTTGCGGATGTGATCGTTCTGAACAAGATCGACCTTGCCGATGAAGAGCGCCGCAAGGAAATCGTTGCCCGCATTCGCCAGATCAATGCCGTGGCTGAAATTCACGAAGCCCAGCATGGCGGCGTGAAGCTGACGGACATTCTGGATCGTGGCGGCTTCGACCTTCAGCGTGCCCTGTCCACGATGCCGGATTTTCTGGAAAACGATCATCACTCCCATGAAGAGGGCATTGTCAGCATTTCCCTCTCTGTGAAGGAGTTGATTGATCAGCGCCGCTTCCAGGCCTGGATTGGTGCGATCCTGCAGGAGCAGGGCGGTGATATCCTGCGCTCCAAAGGCATTCTGCACTTCAAGGGTGAAGATCAGCGCTTTGCGTTTCAGGCCGTGCACATGATGGCAGATGGTGATTTCATCGGCCCCTACCGTGAGGGGGAAAGCCGGGATTCCCGTCTGGTCTTCATCGGTCGTAACCTGAACCGTCCGCAGCTTCGTCGCGGGTTTGAAAGCTGCATCGCGGAATGACACGGGAAATCATTGAAGATCGCGGCGTAGAACGTCGCTTCGAAAGCCCGATCATCGGCGTTGCGTCGTCACGTGATGGCAAGACTTTGGCCGCTGCCACGGCGGACGGTGAGATCATTCTCATTCCGCGCGACAAGATGAATACGCTTGGCGCCTGGACGGTTCTCTCGGTTCACGAGGGGGCGTTGTGCCTGTCACAGGACAGCCTGCCGGATGCATTTCTGACGGGCGGCGAGGACGGAAAACTTGTCCGCACTTATGCCGACGGCCGGACGGAGGTTTTGAGCGAAGGGCGCCGTTGGGTCGATTGCATTGCCTCATCCACTACACATTTCGCGTTTTCAGCTGGCCGGGAGCTTGAAGTCCGGGCGGCTGAAGGCACGACAACGCTCAAGAAGCTGGATCATCCGTCATCTGTGACGGGCATTGTTTTTGATGCCAAGGGCAAGCGCGTTGCGGCCTCGCATTACAACGGTGCGTCTGTCTGGTTCGTGCAGGCCAAGGTCGATACGGTGCGCCCGTTCGAATGGAAAGGCAGCCATATTGGCATTGCCATTCATCCGGGTGGGGAAGCTCTCGTGACGTCCATGCAGGAGAATGATCTGCATGGCTGGCGTCTGGCTGATGGGCACAACATGCGCATGAGCGGCTATCCGAAGCAGGTGCGCTCCATGGCGTTCACACGCAATGGTCGCTGGCTTGCAACGTCGGGTGCTGATGCCATTGTGCTATGGCCGTTCTTCGGTGGCGGCCCGATGGGCAAGGCACCGTCCGAGTTGGCCCGTCTTCCGGGGCTGTTTGTCAGCGCTGTTTGCCCCAACCCGAAGGAAGACATCATTGCGGCCGGCTACGAAGACGGAACTGTTCTTCTGGCTGAGATCGGGGGTGGGGACCAGCGTGTACTGCCTCTCTGCTCAGGTCAGAAAGCTGCCCGTGGCAAGGTGACGTCCGTGTCCTTTACCCCGCAGGGCGGGGCTATCATCTTTGGAACGGAAGATGGAACAGTTGGTGTTGTGGACTTGTCTGCTGCAAGCTGAGCATCGGTTCAGACCGTCATAAAAAGGAGGCCTTCGGGCCTCCTGTTTTGCGTTCAGGCTGTAAAAAAGTGGCTCAGCCCCATCCCACGCAGGCCCCGGCGATAGGCGATGGAACTGCGATCTGCCATCACATGCGCCTCAAGGTTGGGGTCAAGCGGCAGGTTTTCCGGCTTCTGCGCCTCAACAATCTGACGGTCTTCTTCAAAGACACGGCGATTGAATTCGTAAACATCCTCAACCGATCCGGTCGTATCGAAATTCCGGCAGATTGGCGCGAACATGCGTGTCACCCGAGCCGAAACCGGTGAGGCTGCATTCATGATGACGAGCCTGCCGTCGTTCGGGAAGTAGATTTCCAGCGTTGCCGTGAAGGGCAGGAAAACCCGGAAATGCCGGAGCCATTCGAAGTCCGCAAACTCTTCAACGCCCAGAAGCCCATGTGGAAAATTGGAAACGTTGCTGCGGTATTCAGCCTCGAACCCCGTTTTCGTCAGCTTGGGTGAATAGGATGGAACGATCGGGTTTTCAGGGTCTGCAAAGGTCTCGGTGTGGACGAAGGCAAAATGTGCCACGTCAATAAAGCCTTCGACCTGACGTCCTGCGAAGCCCTTGATGTCGATGGACGGGCAGGTGATCTGCTGGAAGGCTGGATCGTCCCAATGCGGCATCGGTGGGAGATTGATTTCTCCTTCAGGGCGCAGGCACGTCCAGATGAGGCCGAACCGCTCTACAACAGGGTAGGTCTTCAGGTGGAGCTTCGGCGGGATCTTGCTGTCCGGATGGGCAGGGACACGCACGCAACGGCCATCCTGGCCAAACCGGAAACCATGATAGGCACAGGCAATCGTCTCGCCGTTTCCATTGCCCATGCTTAGCGGTACCCCACGATGAGGGCACAGATCATCGGCAACGACGATATCATCTCCAGAGCGGTAAATGACGAGAGGTGCATCCAACAGCACCGCCCCGAGCGGGCGCTCCCCGAGTTCACGGGACAGGGCGACCGGATACCAGGACTTGGCAAGGATCTGCCAGTCTGCGGGTTCGAACGTGCAGTTCCGTGGCAGGTCAACGGATGCGGGAGAAAGGCTGGCGCAGGCTGCGGTCATGGAAGGGTCCCCGCGGGCTGAAGAAGGATCTCGCAAATCATTTCATAGATAGGGTGTTCTCGGATATAGCATAAATATGCTTATAGCGTTCTAATAATGAGACACTATAGGCTGACTGAATTGTCTCGATTGGCTAAATACGGCACATATGGAACGATATCGGAATGAGGTGCCTTATGCCCAGATTGTCTTCGCCGCCTCATTTGCAGACGCTCATCATGTTCCTGGAATATCGCGTCTGGGCTGACAGGCTGACATACGAAGCTCTGCTCAAGCTACCGCGATCGGAGATTGTGAAGCCACGGCAGACAACGTTCAGCACCCTTTTGGGCACGTTGAACCATGTCTACGTCGTCGACGATATTTTCCTCCATCATCTTCAGGGTCAGGATCATGGGTATCGGTCACGTCAGACCGATGAGGTGCCCGATCTCGAAGCGCTCTGGCAGGCCACGCAATCCATGCATCAGTGGTATCTGAATGCCGTCAGGCAATGGAGCGTGGATGATTTGAGCTGTTCGATGTCATTCACATATGTTGATGGCCAGCCTGGGGTGATGACCCGCGAGCAGATCATTCTTCATGTCGTCAATCACGCCACTTACCACCGGGGATTTGTAGGCGACCTGCTCAAGCAGATCCCGGAGAACTGGCCCTCCAATGACCTGACGGTCTTTCTCCGGGATGAGTATCAGCGGTCTGTGTGACCAAGATCCTGCTCAGGTGCGATGATATCCCTGACACGCTGTTTGAGCTCTTTCGGGCCAGGAAATCCTCCGTCGCGTTTGCGTTCCCAGACGAGCACGTCATCCACATGAATTTCAAAGCGCCCACCGGTATCAGGGATCAGGGCAACTTCCCCGAGAGCCTGCCCGAACGTGGAGAGCAGTTCCTGCGCCATCCACCCAGACCGCAGAAGCCAGTTACATTGCGTGCAATATCGGATTGAGACGCGCGGTGCTGTGGAGGACATGTCTTTTCTCCTGGGGTGAGGCGTTGAGGAGCATCATTGCACAGCACGGCAACTCTGCCATCTGTCAGATGTGTCTCTAGGCACGACTTGCAACGGTCATAAAGAAACACTTTCCCCCGACAGGAAGAGAACATTATGAAAGTGGATCGTCTTTATTCCCTTTCGTGAGACCCTGCGCCGCATGATGTCGTCTGTTCGCCTGCCTGTTGCACTTCTGATGTGCGCTACTCTTCTTTCTGCCTGTGAAACACCATCCCGGCAGCCATTGCCGGAATCTGCAGTGCCGGATGCTCGTCTGGTTCTGCCGCAGCCACCAGCCTCAGGCAGTGCCGCGCAGGCGGATGATGATCGTATCTTCCGTGAGACACGCGCCTTGAAAGATACGCCACGCTGGGCGCTTGCACAGAAAGACGCGGATCTGGAAGTGCCGCACCTTGTCCGCGATTTCTCCTGCTCCGTCGGCTACACGCTGGATCTGGCGAAGGCGCCCCATCTGGCGATTGTGCTGAAGCGAATGGAAAATCCCATCATTCACCGGACGTCAGAAGCTAAACATTACTGGCATCGGACACGGCCGTTCGTTGGCACGAACCTACCAATCTGCACGTCGCCCGAGGGATTGGGTCTGCATTCCTCATATCCATCAGGCCATACGACGGCGGGATATGGCATGGCTCTTCTGCTCGCTCATCTGATGCCTGAACATGCCACCATGCTTCTGCAGCGCGGGCGTGTTTTTGGTGAGAGCCGTATTGTCTGTGGGGCGCACTGGAAATCGGACGTGCAGGCTGGCTTCCTGAATGCATCGTCTGAAATGGACGCGCTGCTTGCGGCTCCGGAATTGCAGGATGATCTCGCTGCCGCCCGGGAAGAACTACGCGCCATGAAGGCTACGGCCCCTGCACCAGATGCCGCTGACTGTGCTGCAGAAGCAGACGCTGCCGCACATTCCATTCTGTCTGAATGATAAAAAATCCGGCCAAGAGCAGAAAGCTCCACGGCCGGATTGTTTTTGAATCTTCGTCACACGGCCACCTTGGTTAGGGTGGCCGTTTTCAGTTTTATGCCTGAAGAGCGGAGACTTCGGTGTTCGGTTGGTCGATGTACGGTCCGCCAGCAACGATCTCTACGGCAAGAAGAGACATGCCGTGTTCTACAGCACTGGAGCCAAGATCGAGTTGGGCATCGCCGAGTGTCCAGCGAATGGCAGAGTTCTCTTTGTCAGCCCAGCCTGAGAGATCAGTCTCTTCCAGATGAGACGTGATCGTACGTGTATTCTCAGGAGTATACAGGGTGATGTTCCCAACCAGCACGCCCAGGTCACGACGATCATCCACAAACGGGCCAATAGCGTCGGATGGTTTGGCTGCTCTTGAGACAAGGCGCACGCTGCGGACGTTTGATGGCAGCGTGAAGATCACACGACCATTGCTCTCACGGGACTGACGGATCACTTTGCCGGCTGGTGTGATCAAATGCAGGTCCGGGTCTGTCACCACTGCTCTGGCGTCACGGACGTCATCAAAGCCAAGGTTTATCGCGCGCTCGGCAAGAGCGTGATGAACAGGCTCAACCTTGTTACGGCTGACAGTCAGCGGTGCAGCAGCATCAGCTTCCCATGTGCGTACCGGGCTACTCAGGCTGACGACAGCGCCATCCTGTGTGAAGCCGTCCCGGTTGCCTGTGTTGAGATAGCTTTCGGTCAGCATTCCGTCAGACGTAAGGACAGAATGCACATCCGTCTCGATATGGAAGTAATCGTAGGATGTGATCGTCGTTTCGTAAATAATGCTGCGGCCATTCACGAGCATGCGGGCCGGGATCAGGCCGCCATCAATGAACAGGCTATGCTCTGGTGTCACCAGAAGGTCTTTGGATGGGACGCCATCTGCAATCGCATTCTTGCAGATGCGAACCGGATAACCCGCGACATCCGGGGCCAGCCCTTGACGGACAATGGCATGCTTCCGACCAACCCAAACGACCGGGCGAACCTGCTCTCCCTCGGGCGTCCAGGCGAGAACTTCAGCGCCGATTTGGACGTCCTGAACGGGGATGTCACCGGTCGTGGTGCGGATCATCGTATCCGCGAGGAAGCAGACTTCTGCTCCCTTATCCAGCGAGATGATTGTCTTGCCATTTCCATCTGGGGAGAAATGGGCGTGATACTGGGAGTAATCGCCTACGAGCTTGATGGTGTAGGATGCCTTGCCCTGTGTCACGGTCAGGACGTTACCGACGATCTTGGCAGCCGTATTGCCCTTATAATCCAGGGTGCCGATGTCGATCTGGCCACCGGGGACAAGCATCGTATCAGTGATGCTTCCGCCTTGAATGACAAGAGATCCGCCCGACGAAATTGTCGTCCCGCTTGCGATGCCTTTACTTCCGACAACGATGTTGCCTCCAGCATTGACGATCGTGTTGACGGCGCGGCCACCACTCGAAACATTCAGTCTCGCGGCAGCGCCCGAAACAGTCGCACCTGAGGCAACGGCATTCTGGCTGATATTCTCAACGCCACCCGCCTGAATACGATCACGAACTGTCGTGCCGCCAGTCGCCGCAACTGTGCCGCCAGAGGTCACGGTGTTGGCCGTTGCCGTTCCCGATGTCAGGGTCTGCTTGCCCCCGCTCTGGATGGAAGCATTGAAGCTCGAACCACCAAAGATGAACTGATTGCCGTTGCTTGCGACTGTGTTGCTGGCAACGCCGCCCTTGTTGACGGTCTGGCCCGCGCCTTTGGTGGCGATTGTGCCTGTTGCCGTCCCGCCGGAGTAAATGACTTCCTCAGTATCTGGAACTGTCAGAATGGAGCTGATGGTTCTGCCACCAGAGTAAACCTCCACATGGCCGCCTGCTGTGACTGTTGTCTTGATGGCGGTGCCACCAGAATTCACAATGAGGTAGTCATTCTTTCCTGAAATATAGAGTCCGCTGACGGTCGTATTGTGCTGACGACGTGTCAGTCCATCATGGCAAGGATCAGGATATCTGGAAGGGTTTCTGTGATTCACTAGGATGTCTTTTCTTGGGGAAAGACGCATACGCGCCCATAATGAATGCCCTTGAATCAATCAAAGATAATTTTGATTATGGGCATGCAGGATTGTTATTGCGGTGAAGCGCCTGAAATAGCGTTCTTTTCGGGCGCGGCGGTTCAATCGCATGTTCGAATTTTAAAAACAATACGGATTTTGGATTTTTGTATCTTTATGTGAAATTTATTTTCACGGCGGCATCTCTGAATAGATGAAGAAATGCCGGAAAACTCACGATTAATCAGGCGTTATCGTGCAGTAAAATAGATTTACTGATGGATAGAGAGATCGAAGCGTATTGGAAGAGTTTGAGGTCGAATTAATTACTTATTAACGAAAAGAATCTTAAGCCTCGTTTCTTAATAAAAAAGCGCTCCTCAGAGCGCTTTTTTATTTTCGGTGGATGCTGTGCTCGATTCTGGCGCCTCAGGCCTAGGCGGTCGCAAGGCATGTTCGTTGGCTTCCATAAATCTGTCAGCCAGCGCGGTGTACAGTGGGCGAGGACACACCATGCGAGAGACACCAAACGCCAGAAAGGATGTGGCCAGCAGCGCAAGCGTCACCTGCTGGTTGTCACACATCTCCATGACGATGATCGTCGCTGTGAGGGGAGACTGCGCGACGCCACAGAAATAGGCGACTGTCCCCAGGAGTACGACTGCGCCGGGCGTGGTGTGGGGCAGAAACTGCTCAACCCAGCCTCCAATCGCAGCACCAATCGCCAGCGATGGCGCAAACATGCCGCCCGGAATGCCTGAGCAATAGGACACCAGCATCGCCAGATATTTCAGGACGAAGAAAGAGGCCGGATAGTGCTCTGTGCCCGAGAAGATGGCGCGAGCCTGCGCATAGCCCGTTCCATAGGTTGTCCCTTTGGAGATCAGGCCAATGATAGCCAGTACGAGCCCACAAGCTGCCGCAAATGCGATTGGGCGCTTCCCGGCGAAACGGCCGACAGGGCCTGGAAGACCACGCGACGCCTTGATGACCAGTGCCGCAAACGTTCCACCTGCCAGGCCGCCGAGGATGCCGCAGGTCAGCACCGCGATCCACGCTGTACCAACCGGGATATCAACGTCGGCATGGCCGAAATAGGTGTAGTTTCCCAACAGCGCGATGGCCGTCACACCAGAGACAACAACGACGGTCAGCGTCCGTCCGGAGGTGCGCTGTTCGAAGGAATGGGAGAGTTCTTCAATCGCAAAGACGATGCCGGCCAGTGGCGTATTGAATGCTGCGGCCATACCAGCCGCGCCACCGGCAAGGATCATGCTGCGCTTTGCGGCAATGTTGGATTGTCCGAGGAGGCGGGAGAAGGCATGCATGATGGATGCCCCAACCTGAACGCTCGGCCCCTCGCGTCCGATAGAGGCCCCGCAAAGCAGGCCCAGACAGGTCAGAAGAATTTTCCCAACCGAGATCTTGAGCGCCAGAACCCTGTCGACCATCGTGTAATTCTCGATGTGCAGGGTGGCGATTGTCTGCGGAATACCTGAGCCCTGTGCACCTTTGAAAAGGGTTCGGGTCATCCATGTGATGAAAGCGAGACCTGCCGGGGCCACGAACAGCATCGCCCAGGGATGCCATTCCAGAATCCGCGTTCTCAGATCAGCAGCGGCATCACCCATGCGGGCGAAAAGCACGGCAACAACACCAATGAGAACGGCGCCGATCCAATAGATGACAGTGCGTCGCCACTGGGTTGTCGTGGCGCGGGCCGAGCGTCTCAGATGATGGATACGGTCCTTACGGCGCAGGGCGTGCTGTGAGGAGACATGTCCCGGAGGTAAAGGCTTGGGAGCAGGGCTTGGAGGAGTGGGCAAGGTATCGGCCAATGGAGGACGTCCAAGAAGGAGTGTCGGGCAAGGGAAGATACGCCCGGTTCAAACCCCGCGCGTTACATGTCCGGTCCTGCCAGCCTTCTTCGCGCCGGGTCAAGAAGTCTGAACCGATCAAGTAGAAAATGAACGCAATAACTCGCAATGTGGCTGCAACAGTCTCAGCATTCCGGAAAGCTGACGGCCAGACCGCCCAGCGATGTTTCCTTATAGCGATGGTTCATGTCCGCGCCGGTTTCGCGCATCGTCTGGATCACCTGATCCAGCGAAACATGGTGCACTCCGTCACCGCGCATCGCGAGTGAGGCCGCGTTGATGGCTTTGATGGCTCCAAACGCGTTGCGCTCAATGCAAGGGATCTGGACCAAACCACCAATTGGATCACAGGTCATGCCCAGATGATGTTCCATGCCGATTTCAGCAGCATTTTCAACCTGATCCGGTGTTGCGCCCAGTGCTGCGGCAAGCCCGGCTGCGGCCATGGAGCATGCGACGCCCACTTCGCCCTGACAGCCTACTTCCGCACCAGAAATGGAAGCATTGCGCTTGAACAGGGCGCCGATAGCCGTGGCGGTCAAAAGAAAATCCCGCATGCCTTCCCGTGAGGCGCCGGGACAAAAGTCTCTGTAATAGCGCAGGACGGCAGGAATGACGCCGGATGCACCATTGGTGGGAGCCGTCACAACACGACCGCCCGCAGCGTTTTCCTCATTCACGGCGATCGCGAAAAGACTCACCCAATCCATGATTTCGTGGGGTGCGCGCTGATTCCAGCGGGTTCCACTCTCCAGCTTGCGGTAAAGAGTGCGTGCGCGGCGTTTGACATGCAGTTTGCCGGGAAGGGTTCCGTCTTCTCTTAGTCCCCGGTCGATGCAGTCCATCATCGTATCGAGAATACGATCAATATAAGCAATGACGTCGTTATCGGCGCGAAGGGTTGTTTCATTGGCCCAGATCAGGCCAGCAATCGTCAGATCGCTCTTTTGGCAATCCTCCAGCAGTTTGCGACCTGACACGACATCATAAGGCACGGCGACAGGCGGGATGATGTTCGTCTCGGTAGAGTGGGATTCCGGAACAATAAAGCCTCCGCCAATCGAGCAGTACCGCTGTCGAAGGAGAGAATTGCCAGCACTGTCGAAAGCTTCAAACTGGAGTGTGTTCGGATGGACAGGCGGGACGGTTTCGTAATCGAAGATGGTATCAGATGCCGGGTCGAAGGGGATGGTCTGGCCCCGGAGTGTCAAATGCTTCGTAGACTGAATGTCTTCGACGATCTGCTTCGCATGATCAGGCGAGATCTGATCCGGCAGCCACCCCGCAAGGCCTAGGAGAACGGCTGTGTCTGTTGCATGCCCTACGCCAGTCCATGCCAGCGAGCCATAAAGGGTCACCCGAATTGCGGCAATGGAAATGCCTTCTGGAAGTGCTTCTGCAAAAGCGTGTCCGGCCCGCATGGGGCCGACCGTATGGGAGGAAGATGGGCCGAGGCCAATGCGGAAGAGGTCGAAAAGACTGATCATGATTGGAAGGTCCGAAGGCGTCAGGACAGGACCAGAACGCCAGAATGTTTGGCCTTGTCAGCAGGTTCTACGTGAATATGGATCGATGCCCGGCCCAGTTCTTTCCGCAAACCCGCTTCAATGCAGTCGCAGATTTCATGAGCGTTATGCACACTCATTTCGCTAGGAACGACGAGGTGGAACTCTACGAAATGTAGGGGCCCCACTTTCCGCAGGCGCAGATCATGCGCTTCGAGAGCGCCCGTTCCGCTTGAGGAGATGACAGCCTTTACGGTTTCCACCGCCTCTGTGCCCGGAATTTCATCCATCAGACCTGACATGGACAGGCTCATCATCGAGAAGCCTGCCCGCAGAACGTTCAGGGCAACCAGGGCAGACAGAACTGCGTCCAGCCGGTCCCATTTGATGACGGGGATCAGGGAAACGCCTATGACCAGCGCAACAGTCGCCCAGACGTCTGATTGAACGTGCTCCCCGGCAGCCAGCAGAGCCTGTGATGAATTCTTCCGGCCGAACCCGATGAGAATGCGTGCCCAGACCAGATTAACGACACCGGCGAGCGCATTCAGTGCAACGCCCTGGAAGGGGGAATGAACCGGCGTCGGATGCATCCAGTCATGTACCGCCACGACGAGAATACCGAGTGCCGTCAGAACAACCAGAACGCCTTCAATAACAGCGGACAGGTATTCTGCTTTGCCGTGGCCATAAGGGTGATTGTCGTCAGCGGGCAGCGCTGCAATGGACAGCGCCCACAGGGTGCCGAATGCCGCAATGACATTCAGAATGGTTTCAATGGCATCAGACAGAAGCGCATCTGAGCCGGAGACCCAAAATGCTGCGTACTTGATGGCCAGCACCACAACGCTCACCCCAATGGAAGCGTAGGCAATCTTGATACGTGTGGACGTCATTGAAGCTCTCAGCAGCAGACCTGTTGAAGATCGCAGGACGCTGGTGGACTTTCGATCTGGAAGGTGGGGTGAGAAATTTTGAACTTGTCACGCAGGAGGATTGTGGCCTGCGTGATGATCTGTTCGGGGCTTTGTTGTGCCGTGTCATCCCGCAGCAGATGGACTGTAAGAGCTGTTTCTGTCGTGCTCATCGGCCAGATGTGCAGGTGATGCAGTCCACTGACGCCGGGAACGGCCAGTAGGGCAGCCTGAACGTCGGCGGGTACAATTCCGGCAGGAACGCCATCCAGTGACAGCGAGACCGACCCTTTAAGCAAAGACCATGTCGCGACAATAATGGACACAGAGACAATCAGGCTGACGATCGGATCAATGATCTGAAAGCCGGTCCATGTGATCAGGAGGCCTGCAATTACAACGGCAAAGGCCATCATGGCATCAGACGCCATATGCATGAACGCACCGCGAATATTGAGGTCGCTCGAGGCTCCCTTCATGAAAAGGAGCGCAGTAAACGCATTGACCGCAATTCCGACGAGCGCCACCCAACTGACGACCGATCCCTCGACGGGCGCGTTGGCGAAAAGACGAACGATGGATTCCCAGATGATCCCACCCGTCACCAGCAGCAGGACCGTCGCATTCACGAAGGCCGCAAGAATGGTGGAACGACGCAGGCCGTAGGTGAAACGTGTCGTAGGTGCACGACGGGCCAGACTTTCCGCCAGCCATGCAGCACCAAGGCCCAGAATGTCGGACAGGTTGTGCCCTGCGTCTGCCAGAAGGGACAGCGAGTGTGCCCAGACACCCCAGAGGGCTTCGGCCACAACATAAATTGTGTTCAGGACGATCCCGATAGCGAACGCACGGCCGAAATTCGCCGGTGCATGCGTATGCGGACGCCCAAAACCAAACCCATGATCGTGCCCGTCACAGCCCTCATGGTCATGATCCTGGTGATCATGAGAGGCATGGTCGTGCCCATCGGCATGAGAATGGTCATGATCGGTGTGGTCATGGCCGTGTGCGCACGTAGGGCTGTGATCTGATGTCATGTCCGGGCAAATCTGTGGCTGGGGTCTCGCATCATATAGCATCTCGTTCCATCAACCCAAGCGATGATCTGGCTCGTCCAGAATTGTCAGTGCGCGCATGTTGATAGAGCACGGTTCTTCAATGCCGTGGGTGGACGCGTCGGTTATATTCCGTAACAAAGAGGAGACCTAGCCCTGCAATGTCAGCAGAGGGGGACTTGCAGGGAGAGTGTCCATGAAAGGCAGCGTTCTCGGATTTGATGTTCAGACGGGCGAAGGCGTGATCCTGAATGATCAGGATGTCCGGTATGCATTTTCGAAAATGAACTGGCGGGACACTCTGGCGCCCATGAAGGGGCAGCGGGTGGATTTCGAGCCCTGGGGCACAATGGCCAACAATGTGTTTCTGGATATTCAGTTCGGGCAGTTTACGTCTTTGCCTGCTGCGGACATGTCTTTTACGGATGCTGTCAGGGCCTGTCTGCGCCGGGCAACGGATTTTCAAGGCCGCTCCCGCCGAAAGGAATACTGGTATTTCAGGATTTTCGGGATCCTGTGTTCCATCGTCATTTCCATGATTTCCAGTGACCTCAGGCATGGAGGCGGCGGCATTGTCGCGTTACTAGGTATCGCAGCTTTTTTTGCGTGGCTCTATCTGTTTGTGGTGGATCTCAGCGTGTCAGTCCGACGGTTGCACGACACCGGACGCTCAGGCTGGTGGGTGCTATTATACTTTACAGTGATCGGAACCATCCCGTTGCTGATCATGATGTGCTTCGACACGGACTACCGGATCAACAAATGGGGCTATCCGGCCAAATAGCCTCAGCTTCCGCTTGAAACATATCCGGCTACGCCTCTCTGCCAGCACAGAACCATCAGGCCGAGGAACGCAAAGCCCATTCCCGGCGAGAGCAGGCCGAACCAGAGAGGCATGCCTAAAGGGTCAGGATGGTTCAGCATGGCGAGAGCAGGGTAGTAGCAGACGGCTGATAGCGGGAGCGCCCATGTCAGGAAACGGCGGAGCCAGCGCGCGAACATGGTAAGCGGGTATTGTCCTGCTTCCACGCCGCCATAGGTCAGGACGTTTACAACCTCCAGCCCCTCAACCGTTACGAAGCACAGGGCGGCCTGTCCGATCAGAACGCCCAGAAACATGGCGGCTCCACCCGTCACTGCCCAAGGCAAAAGCCAGAGTGTCGCCCATGAGACATGTGGCGAGAGCCAGAAACCTGCTCCCATAACGAATGCCCCCTGAAGGAAGCGGCCGATCGGACGAAGTCTCAGTTCGTGGCCAAGAAGCAGGACGAGTGTCGAGCGTGGGCGAAGAAGAAGTCGGTCGAATGACCCTGTCTTGACGTATTCGCCGCCAAAAACCTCAAAGCCACGGCCAAGGGTTTCGGCAATCGCGAAAGAGACGTTTACCAGTCCGTATAGAACGGCCACGGCGCCAATATCCCAGCCCGCGATGCTGCCAAACCGCTGGAACAGGCTCCAGATTCCGAAGAAGCTCAGCAGGGTGGTGACGAAATTTCCAATGAGCTGAAGCGTGAATGTCCCGGGATACCGCAGTTGTGCCTTGATCGAAGCCGCTGCCATCCGTCGGTAGAGGGAAAATGCATTCATGCGCCCTGAACCTCCATCCGGGAAATGGTGCGATGCATCCAGAAGCGCCCCACAAGCGTGAGTGCAGCCAGCCAGAAACATTGAATGCCCAACGCGGTCAGAACGCCGCCCGGAATGGCCATGCCCATGTAAAGCCGGATGGGAATGTCAGAGATTCCGGCAAAAGGCTGGAACAGGAGCAACTCACGCGCCCAATCGGGATAAAGCGGCAGCGGCAGAAGCATTCCTGAGAGCAGAACAGCCAGTGGTGTGCCGACAGCATACGTTCCGAGCGGCGATAGCGTTCGGGCCGTGACGATATTCCACCACATCACGATGCTTGCGGAGATGAAAGCACCAAGGATGAAGGAGCACAGAGCCAGCATTGCGGCCCATAATGAGGCGGGCGGGGCGAGGCTCCAGCCATTCAGCCCAACAAGGGCAGCGAGCGGCCCTGCGACAGCGGCAAGAAGAACTGCGCGCGGAATGGCGTTGCCAAGAAGACGGGCAAGCGAGGCCGAAAGCCACCAGTTCCACAGATCGACGGGGCGCAACAGGTCATAAACAATTGCTCCGCTCTTTGCCGCTTCACCAATGGCGGGGAGGCAGCCAAGAGGAAGCAGGGTGAAAAGGGATTGCTGGATCCAGGTGTACGTCATGGCCTGACGCAGCGTCATGGGTGCATCCACGCCGGGGGCATGATGGTAAACCGCAGCATAGGCCATGAGGGAAATCGCGCCGAACCACATCTGCGCCACAAGCCCCGCCAGTACTGCAAGACGATATCGCAGACCAATTTTCCATTGCAGGACGAAGGACGTCACATAGGGTTTGATGGTCACGATGCGTGGTCCGCGTAGAAGCGTGTAATAATTTCTTCAATCGCCGGGCGCCCGATCCGCAGATCACCCAAGCCTGGCAGTGTCGAAAGATGCGCTACAAGCAGAGGCGCGGGCAGGCGTTGCGGATCAAACGTGATCGTCACGCTGCGAGAGCCACGCGCTGTTTCTGTCGCCCCCTCGGGCAGAAGCAGGTCTGGCAGCGGCCCGGTAAAATCTGCTTCCAGAATTCGTTCCGAGAGAGTGGTCGCCTGAAGGGCTTCAAACGGGCTATCTGCAAGAATACGACCATGACCGATGACGATGACCCGGTCTGCCAGTGCTTCAATATCATGCATGTCATGCGTGGTCAGAAGCACCGTTGTGCCGCGCTCGCGTCGTAGATCCCGCACAAAAGCGCGTACCGCCAGCTTGGACGGGGCATCCAGCCCGATGGTGGGTTCGTCCAGAATGATCACGTCCGGATCATGGATCAGGGCAGCGGCGATTTCTGCCCGCATGCGTTGGCCGAGAGACAACTGCCGGACGGACTGATCCATGATGCCGTGCAGATCCAGCGCATCCGCCAGACGCTCCCGGTTGCGAAGGAACCTCGCTGGCTCCACGCTGTAAATGTCCCGGAGAAGCGCCAGTCCTTCTCCAACGGAAAGATCCCACCAGAGCTGCGTGCGCTGGCCAAACACCACGCCAATCCGCGCGACATGTGCGATCCGGTTTTCCCAGGGGATCAGGTTGCCAACACGGACGGTCCCGGAGGTCGGGCGCAGAATACCCGCCAGAATTTTGATGGCAGTAGATTTCCCAGCGCCGTTTGGCCCGATGAAACCGGCAATCTCGCCTGCGGGGACGGTGAAAGAAATGCCGTCCAGAGCCGTGATTTCGCGCGTTTTGCCACGCCAGCTGCCGCCATCACGGACCTGATATGTCTTGCGGAGGTCATGCACCTCAATCGCGGCAGCATTCTTCATGACGGAACAGGGCCTTCTGACGGCACCAGGGTGCCATGACTGAACGGAATAATAGTTCTGCGTGAGCTCTCATATTCAGGCAAGTGGGAGGCCATGGTGACAGAGCGGAATGTCGTCACCACCTATTACCCACGCGCTTCCCGGATACGGTAAGACGGGAGCAGTATTGTGAACCTTGATTGTCAGGATGATCCAATGGCCGGTAAACGTATTCTCATGCTCGCAGGTGATTTCGTTGAAGATTACGAGATCATGGTGCCATTTCAGATGCTGCTGATGGTGGGACACAAGGTTGATGTGGTGTCGCCGGGCAAGAAGGCTGGAGAGCAGGTGGCAACGGCCATCCACGATTTTGAAGGCCATCAGACTTACACTGAAAAGCGCGGTCATAACTTCACGCTGAACGCCACATATGCAGGCGCAAAGGCGGAAGACTATGACGCACTGGTCATTCCCGGCGGCCGTGCCCCGGAGCAGCTTAGCACCGATGAGCGCGTGCTGGACCTGATCCGCGCTTTTGTAACGGCTGACAAACCGATTGCCGCTGTCTGCCATGGCCCGCAGCTTCTCGCCGCAGCAAATGTCATCTCAGGCCGCAAGGTCTCCGCTTATCCGGCCTGTCGTGCTGAAATGATCCTCGCAGGAGCTGACTATCAGGCCATCGCAATTGACGGTGCAGTGACAGACGGCAAGCTCGTAACAGCGCCAGCGTGGCCAGCACATCCGGCATGGATTGGTCAGTTCCTGAAGGTTCTGGGAACAAAAATCGAAGCCTGAGCCCTTGTTCCGTCAGGAGAGCCCATATGTGTGAACTCTATGTCCGTGCCGATCCGATCTTCTATGAAAGCCGCACGCGGTCGCTGCGGATTCATGGGGTCGTAACGACGATCCGGCTGGAAAACATGTTCTGGGACATCCTGACGGAAATCGCGGCGGCAGATGGCATGACCGTCAATCAGCTCATCACCAAGCTTTCGGACGAAATTCTCGAACTGCGTGGTAAACTGCCGAATATGGCGTCGTTCCTAAGGGTCAGTTGCCTTCGCTATCTGGACCGGGAGCGACACGTGCAGTCAGGTTCCAGTTCCGCCGTTGGTCAGACTGTTGCCTTGCGTCGGGTTGGATAATCGATACGGCGTAGCAAAGAGGCATTGGCGGAAACGCTCGCAAAATCGTACAGAAGGACCATGACGACTCCTTCTTCCCCACAGGGCCAGAAACCTGGCAGCAATTCTTTGTCCTCGCGACGCGCAGAACACGTCATGGAACGTGCCTTCTTCGCAACCCGCTGGATTGCCGCACCGCTTTATTTCGGCCTGACCATCGGGCTGCTGCTGGTGGCCTTCAAGTTCTTCCAGCAGCTTCTGGGTCTTGTTCTCAAGGCAACAGGCCTGGATTTCGATGACGTTTTCGTTGGTGTGCTGGATCTGATCGATCTGGTCCTGCTGGCGAACCTGCTACTGATCGTCATGTTCTCGGGCTACGAGAACTTCGTTTCCCGTCTCGATATCCGCCAGCACGAAGACTATCCGTCCTGGATTGGTCACGTGACGTTTGGGGATATCAAGATCAAGCTCATGGCGTCCATCGTCGCCATGTCTGCCATCCATGTTCTGGCTGATTTCATTCGTGTGGATGACACCTCCACACGCGCTCTGGAATGGAGCGTCGGGATCCATCTGGCCTTCGTTGTGTCCGGTGTTCTGATGGCCGTCATGGATCGCATCATGGAAGGTTCTCCGGATACGCATCACGCCGATCCGCAGCCTGACGCCGCCCAGCACAAAGAAAAGCACGACGCATGATTCGCCTGACAGAACTGCGCCTGCCGCTGGAGCACTCGGAAGAGGCGCTCCGGGAGGCGGTGCTGACGCGCCTCAATATCCCGTCCGAGGCCCTGAAAAGTTTCAAGATCGCCCGACGCGGATACGATGCCCGAAAGCGCGGCCACATCGTTCTGGTGTACAGCATTGACTGTGACGTGACGGACGAGGCGTCTGTCCTTGCGGCTCACGAAGCGGACCAGCATGTTCGCTCTACGCCTGACACAACCTATCATCTTCCCCAGGCCACGTTGCCCGAAGGGATGCCGCGCCCTGTGGTTATCGGGGCAGGTCCTTGCGGGATCATGGCTGCGCTGACGCTCGCGCAGGCCGGTCTCAAGCCTATCATCATCGAGCGCGGAAAAGAGGTTCGCGCCCGAACTGTTGATACGTTTGCCCTTTGGCGGAAATCCGTCCTGACGCCCGAGAGCAATGTCCAGTTTGGGGAAGGCGGAGCCGGGACGTTCTCTGATGGTAAGCTCTACTCTGGCGTGTCCGACCCCCGCAATCTGGGCCGCCGTGTCATTGAAGAGTTTGTTCGGGCCGGTGCGCCGGAAGAGATCCTGTACGTCTCCAAGCCCCATATCGGGACGTTCCGACTGGTCTCGATGGTGATGTTCATCCGCGAGGAAATCGAGCGTCTCGGCGGTGAGTACCGGTTTGAGACGCGCGTCGATGGCTTTGACATGGAAGGTGAGGGAACAGAACGCCGTCTGCGCGGCCTACGCCTTTCAACGGGAGAGACCCTGCCTGCCGAGCGCGTTATCCTGGCTGTTGGGCATTCCGCACGCGACACCTTCGAAATGCTCCGTGATGCGAATGTCGCCATGGACGCCAAGCCGTTCTCTATCGGTGTGCGGATCGAACATCCCCAGTCTGTCATTGATACAGCTCGTTTCGGTTCATACGCCGGGAACGACCTGCTGGGGGCCGCTGATTACAAGCTAGTTCATCACGCGTCGAACGGCCGGGCTGTGTATTCGTTTTGCATGTGCCCGGGCGGACAGGTCGTGGCGGCGACGTCTGAAATCGGTCAGGTCGTGACCAATGGCATGAGCCAGTATTCCCGTGCCGAACGGAATGCGAATAGTGGAATTGTCGTTGAAGTGACGCCGGAAAAGGACTTTCCGAACGATGTTCTGGCGGGTGTCGAACTTCAGCGGAAATGGGAAAAGGCAGCATTTGTGGCCGGGGGCGGTGATTACCGTGCTCCTGCCCAGCGCGTCGGGGATTTTCTGGCCGGTCGCCCTTCCACAACGCTGGGGGACGTCGTGCCATCCTACCAGCCGGGTGTGAGACCAACTGATCTGACACTCTGCCTGCCAGATTTTGTTTCGGACGCCATTCGTGAGGCCTTGCCGCGTTTTGAGCGCAAGTTAAAGGGCTTCTCGATGGATGATGCTGTCATGACCGGAGTGGAAACGCGTACGTCTTCCCCGATCCGGCTTCAGCGAGACCGTGATGGCCAGAGCCCAACATTGCGTGGGCTTTTCCCTGCGGGCGAAGGGGCGGGCTATGCCGGCGGTATTCTGTCCGCCGGCATAGATGGAATCCGTACCGCCGAGTGGCTGGCAGCCTCTCTTTAAGAGGCTGCTTCTTCGTCGCCTTCCATGGTTTCACCCGGAAGGTGCTTCGGCTGAAGCAGGGCGATACCGGCCGTGACGGCACTGGACCCGACCACGAAGGCTTCCGCAGTGAGCGGGAGTGTGATCGGGGTCCGGCCAATTCCCGGAATCAGCCATCCGGCAATACCCTGCCCGATAGACCCTAGAGCATAACCCAGCCCCATTCCGAAGCTACGTGTCTCGGAAGGGAAGCATTTCGCCAGATAATGCGGCACGAGGGCGAAGATACCGGATGCAGCAGCGCCCATGACGAAGGCTGCCGTCAGCAGCATGCTCCAGGACGGAGCGCTCAGGAACGGCCAGATTGTCAGAACGACAATCGCAATCGCCCCGAGCATGACCTTCAGGTCACCCCATCGTTCTGCAAGCCAGCCACACAGGATTTTTCCAGCGAACGATCCGATGCAGTAGAGCGTAATGGGAATGAAGATGTCCTGTGGTGTCAGGTGGTGGCTGCCACGAAGGATCGTCGGGTAAAATGTGTAAATGGCCGCTTTCTGAAATTCCAGAAATGCCATGAAGGCAATTGCTTGTATGGCCGCTCCATTCAGGCGGAATTTTACCTTGGGAAGAGGCTGTGTCGGCGTTTTGGCCTGACCGGCCGCACGGTCTGCCCGGTTCCGCAGCCAGACCGGGCTTTCCTTGACCCCGAGACGAATGAAAATTGCCAGAAGAGCAGGCGCCAGTCCGATGAAGAACAGCACGCGCCAGCCGTAATGCGGCAAGATCAGAGCCTGCGCTCCGGCTGCTGCAAAATATCCGACTTCATAACCTGACATCATGAGCGCAGATGCCATCGGGCGTGTCCAGGCGGGAACACTTTCCATCAGCAGGGCTGCAGAGGCTGTCCATTCACCACCAAAGCCGATGCCAAACAGGAACTGGACAATGCCCAGCATCAGAAGGCTGTGGGACAGGCCCGTCATGGCAGAAAAGACACCGAACCAGACTACGCCGAGCATAAAGGCCAGACGACGGCCATAACGGTCCGCGAGCCAGCCCCAGCTTGTATTGCCTATGGCGCGTCCAAGGGACTGGGCCGTCAGAACCATTCCCAGTGTGCCGATGGTGCAGCTGAAATCATGAGCGATGTCCGGCAGTGTGAACATCAGGGATGTCTGGTCAAAAGCGTCCAGAAACCATCCTAGAAAGGACGCGAACGTCACCTGCCAGAAAGGGAGCAAAGCCTTGAGAGAGTTGCGGGAAGACGTGTTCGGGGCGGAGCGAGCGAGAGCATCCGTCATCAACAATGTCCTGACAGGCAGATTGAACCTGCGCGCTTGAAGGAAGTGGCACGGAAAATCCGCTTGAGCAGAATCGGTAGCAGAATTGTCCTGATTGAGCGAACGAAGAATTTCACTCTTGGTTCCACAGTCATTTTGTTGCGACCCCACGGGAAAGTGAGCGGGAAATGGGAGTTGTTAAGGGAAAATTAGCCTTCTCCCGTCATTCTGTCGCACAGATGGAACAGGAGATGTTCGAAATTGGATGATGCAGGACGGGATGTCAGTTTTGCGGACGCAGCCTCATTTGGCCCCGGAGTGACTGGCGCTGTGACCAGAGACCGAAGAGATGATCCTGTGAGGTCCGAGACGAATATTTCTCCGACGAGTGCCACGATGTTCGCCACGACCCTGCGCAGTCGCCGGGCGCGCCAGAAAAGTGCACTGCCGCCTTTGCGATGGCTGCCTCGGATGGCGGCTGGCCGAGCGGGAATGGAAAAGCTGATTGGTGCTCAGGTGGACATGAGCCAGCTCTGGTTGGCTATTCCCCGACGGACCGTGAGGCGAAGTCGTCGCAAGCCGCTGGAGCAGCAGCAGAGAGAGTTTGATCTGGAGCTCCTGCAGGTTGCCTGTACGCAGGCCGCGAGCTGGCCAGAGGGTATGCGGCTCATGGTTTCACTTGAAGACGATCAGGCGCCTGACACCGCTTTCAATGGTCGCTTGAACAGTGTTCTAGATCAGAGTGGGTTCCCGATTTCACGTCTGGATCTGGTTTTCCAGGAAAGCGGGATTGCTCAGGAGGAGCGCGAAGTCTGTTACACGCTGGCATCTCTTCGGGACCGTGGCGTTCAGATCTTCACGAACGGGTTTGGCTCCTCGGTCTCTAGTCTGACTTTACTGAGAGAGCGCGCCATCAGCGGCCTGCTGGATGGCGTGCAGTTTGATCTCGCAGTTCTGTCTGCATCTACGCTGTCCTGGAGTTTGCAGGGGAGTGTGCCAGAGCTCGATGAAGGTGCAGTTGTTTTCTATCGCGCCGCTCTCGAAGCCGTCAAAGCGCTGGGCTTGTGCATTCGTGCCACGGGTGTGGACACGCCAAAGCAACTGGAATTCGTTCAGAAAACCGGTTGCTCTGAGGCGTCTGGCCTTATTTTGGCGGGTGCTGAAACGACCGCTCAGATTGCCGAGCGGTTCGCCAGTGTAGACGGTCGGTCAAGACGACGACGTATGACCCGGACAGCCGAAGGGCTGTAGCCGGAAAAACCGGCAGTTCTCTACAAATATGAAAAAGCTGCCGGTGACGACTTCAGATCTTGCACTGGTACTGGAACAGGCGCTCTGGATCCACGCGAAGCAGATTAGCAAGCATGGGGAGGACTTGTGTCAAGGCATCCTCAATCGCTTCAAGCGACTGTCCCGTCTGGTCTGCAATATATTTAAGATGCTTCTCACCCATGAGCGTTTCGACTTCTTTGGGGGTGAGCGGGTTGCTTTCCGTGTTGTGAATTTCGCTCACACGGGTGGCAAGGTGACAGTCGTCACGCATCAGACGGATTGTCACTTCCGTCAGGCCAGACCTGTCCATACTTGCGTTGCTGAGCCAGTCCCCGAAGCGGACAAACAGCGAGGTGGATTTCTGGCCTTTGGTCTCAGTCGTGGTTGTCATGACCCGTACTCCTCATCAAGGGAGAAACTGGCCGCATCCGGTGGGACTTGGCCCTGTCATAACAACGTTTGAAGAAGGCGTGTGTAGCATGGGGCGGAAACACCTTTGCGTGATGTTTTCGCCCTTCCGCATCAGTCTAATGGGCCACTTTCTACCAGCACGATCTCTGCGTCTTCCAGGGCAGTCATGACGATGGTTTCCACATCCGTCAGAGCTGCCCCGTCCCGCGTTGCAACGGTGCGCCCCTCGATTTCCAGACTTCCTGTTGCGGGTACGAGATAGGAAAAGTTCTCCCGGCTCGTTTCGAAAGTCAGGGTCTCGCCCGCTTTTAGGGTTGCTCCCAGAACGCGTCCCTTGGCGCGGATCGGCAGAGCGGCATCCTCTGGAAAGCCGGAGGCAAGGGTTACGAACCGTCCGCTGCGGGCGTCCTTAGGGAAAGGACGGGTGCCCCAGCTGGGCGTGCCACCTGGTTCATTGGGGATGATCCAGATCTGGAAGAGGGTGGTGTCTTCGGTTTCCTTATTGAACTCGGCATGGACGATGCCGCTGCCGGCAGACATGACCTGAACGTCACCAGCTTCCGTACGGCCTTTGTTGCCAAGGCTGTCTTCGTGAGAAATGGCTCCGGTGCGAACATAGGTGATGATTTCCATGTCCTTGTGCGGATGAGCGCCGAAGCCTGT
The DNA here is from genome assembly GCF_018812105.1 of Gluconobacter sp. P1D12_c. Lineage (NCBI taxonomy): Bacteria > Pseudomonadati > Pseudomonadota > Alphaproteobacteria > Acetobacterales > Acetobacteraceae > Gluconobacter > Gluconobacter sp. P1D12_c. The sequence continues at coordinate 114,143 of NZ_JACSIQ010000008.1, read as the reverse complement.
CCCACCTTCGATTTTATCATCGTTCCAGACGCGCAAACGGCCCCAGTGCATGCGGTGCCGATCTGTGTAGCCAGCGAAAGAGAAATGATGCCGGGCGTCGAGCCATCCATGGTTGGCGTGGCCAAGCGAGGAGAAGGGTCTGATATCGAGCATTGGTCGCTCCTCAGTAAAGGTTATGGTCTTCAAGATGGGCGCAACTTGGTGTAAAGAAAATGGAATTGATGGAAATATAAAGTTTCCATAAAGAGCATCTTAGAGAGGCTGTATGCTCCCCGATCTGGAAGGATGGGCTGTTTTTGCCCGTGTCGCTGAAAGCGGCTCGTTCGCCTCTGCAGCGCGCACTCTTGGGCTGTCCCCGCCTACAGTGTCCAAGGTGATTGCGCGTCTGGAGCATCGCCTGAAAACGACTCTCTTTCAGCGAAGTGCGCGTCATCTTTCCCTGACATCGGCCGGAGTGGCGTGCCTGGAACGCGCCCGGCGGATGTTGGCTGATGGCGAAGGATTGGAAGCAGAATTACGGGAAGGCTCAGTCAGCCCGAGAGGAACGATCCGCCTGGCGGCCCCCATGGGGTTCGGGCTGGATATTCTTGGACCTGTTCTGCCGGAATTTATGGACCGGTATCCGGATATTTCCATGGAGATTGATCTGGATGACCGGACCGTCGATCTACTGAGTGGTCGGTTCGAAGCAGCCGTCCGCATTACACCGGGAGATCTTGCTCCCGTAACTAACGGAGGGGCTCATCTTCTTTGTCGTTCCGTGATGCGGCTGGTCTGTTCGCCACAGATGAAGGAGAGACTCGGGACGATCGAAAAGCCGGAAGATCTTTCAGGCAATGCAGGGTTGCTCTACGCGAATTCCGATCTTCCAGACCTTCTTCGCCTTACGCATGAGAACGGCCAGCAGACCTCTGTTCGCCTGCGAAGCAGGATGATGGCGAATAGTGGGGACATGCTTTTGCCAGCGCTCCGAAATGGCTCAGGCCTAGCGCTTCTGCCAGATTTCATGCTGCGAAGGGACCTGGATGCGGGGCGATTGGTTGAGGTTCTGCCGAAGTGGCGGGGCAGTGTTCTGTCGGTCTGGTTCATGGTCGTGGGGTGTGGTGCCACCCGGATGCAGATGCCTGCGCGGCTCCGTGTTCTGCTGGCCTATCTGGAGCAGGCACTTGGCGGAAAGATTTCACAGGATTACAGTGCCGCGCAGGAGAAAACGCGATGAATTATGATGCGATGTTCCAGTCCGCCCTGGACGGTCTGCGCGCCGATGGCAGCTACCGTTACTTTGCGGAACTTGAGCGCCGGTCCGGCAATTTCCCGAAAGCCTATCATCATGGGCTCGGTCGTGACGTCACAGTGTGGTGTTCCAACGATTATCTTGGCATGGGGCAACACCCGGAAGTCCTCAAGGCGATGCACGATGCCCTTGATGAGACGGGTGCTGGCGCAGGTGGAACCCGCAATATTTCCGGCACGAACCACTATCATGTGGAACTGGAAAAAGAGCTGGCCTCCCTTCACGGGAAAGAAAGCGCCCTGCTTTTCAACTCGGGCTATCTGTCCAACTGGGTAACGCTCGGCACCATTGCGGGTCGTCTGCGGAACTGTGTGGTTCTGTCTGACGAACTGAACCATGCCTCCATGATTGAGGGCATCCGTCATTCCCGCGCTGAAAAGCAGATTTTCCGTCACAACGATGTGGAAGATCTGGAGCGTCGTCTGAAGGAACTTCCAGCAGACGTTCCGAAGATTATCGCGTTTGAGTCCGTCTATTCCATGGATGGCGATATCGCCCCGATCGAAGCCTTCTGCGATCTGGCCGACAAATACGGCGCGATGACCTACCTTGATGAAGTTCATGCTGTGGGCATGTATGGCGATCACGGTGCGGGCGTGGCTGAAAAGCTGGGCCTGTCCCATCGTCTGACGGTGATCGAAGGGACGCTCGGCAAAGGGTATGGCGTTGTAGGTGGCTACATTGCTGCCTCCGCGCCGCTTTGCGATTTCGTGCGCTCTTTCGGTTCGGGCTTCATTTTCTCCACGGCTCTGCCGCCGATGATTGCTGCGGGTGCACTGGCCAGCGTCCGTTATCTCAAGCGCAGCAGCGCAGAACGTGAAGGACAGCAGCGCGCTGTTGCCTATCTGCGGGCCGCTCTGGACAAGGCAGGCATTCCGCATGTCGGCAATCCGAGCCATATCGTACCCGTCATGGTGGGCGAGGCTGAGCTATGTCGGGATCTCTCCGATGAGTTGCTGAACCGCTTCGGGCATTATATCCAGCCGATTAACTTCCCGACCGTCCCGCGCGGAACGGAGCGTCTGCGTCTGACGCCGACGCCGCTTCATACAAACGAAGCAATTGACGAACTGGTTGAAGCACTCTCCACGCTTTGGCGTGAACGTCAGCTCAAGCGCTCTGAGGCTGCCTGAAGTCAGGTAAGACAGCGTTCTGAATTCTGGAAAAGGCAGCCGGGTCACTGGCTGCCTTTTTTGATTCCGAGCTGGTCAGGCGAGCACGTAGACCCATGCTTTCTTGCCTGAGCGCAGTGTAACTTGCACCCTTTTGTAGCTAGACACTTCGTAAGTATCCGCAGCGAGAAGCTCAGCTTCAGTGATGCAGAAGACTTGCCCTGTGATTTCGTCCTGTGGGTTGTCACTCGGGTGAATAACAGGATGAAAGCGTTTGTCGCTGGCCTTGATGACAGCAGCGTCCGTGATTTCCATCATCGACGCCTGATAGCCCGTCATCGCATCCTCTTCGCCATGCAGCAGGCGACCGAATGAGGAACGCTGAACCTCGGGTTGCTGGAGTGTTCCGTAAGAAAACAGGTAAACTGGCCTCTGGTCAGGCATGAGTAGCTCCGTGAGATAAAGGCAGGAACGTCAGATCTTGCGGTAGCCTTGCCAAAGCGCTGTGACAGGTTGCCCGTCGTCCTGTGGTGTCAGATGGATGTAAAGCCCATCAATCTGTTCCAGCGGCAGGCAGTCATCCACTTCCATGAAGTTGTCGCGGTGGCGATGGTCGTAGCCCGGTAATAGGGTCTTTTTGGCTTTTGCCTTGGCATCTTCTGCCGATGTGGCGACGAGGAAGGTAAAAGCGTGCTCTTCCTTCAACTCACCGGCCGCATATCCACCCATATTGATGAAATAGAGCGATTGGGAGCCTCTAGGCTTTTCAGGGCTGAGCGTGACGGCGTGTCCGTCCGCCCATGTGATGATGCCATAAGCATCGACGTGCAGGGAATTCCGAACCCCAAACCAGCGCTCTGCAAGTGATGGATAAGCATCTTCCGGCTTGTTCACGACTGCAAACTGAACATCATGAACTTCGATGTTCGCGCCGGGTGCTGCGCCACCGAGATAGAAAACATACAGGTTCAAGAGCGTGTCTCCTCAAAACGTAAAGCGGGTCATAGCCGGTTCCCCGACACACTTCACGGTGAAACGCATTGACAGGGCGAAGCTGATGCGATGAGTGTGACCCCTACCAGGGGGAGCTTCGCCAAAAGAAGCTGAGAGGTCACTGAAGGACTGTAATGTCTGCGGTGTGACGACCCTGCCGGGTGCATCCTGCATCCGGGAAACCTGATCCGGTTAGAACCGGCGGAGGGAATGGTGTTGAGACACAACGAAACTGGCTTTGCCAGTGGTGCGTGCTGTTGCTCCCTCTGCCTCAGAGGGGGCGAACATGGGTGACATTCCACAAAACCTGAACCAGAGACCAGCTGTAGGCCATGTGACGACAGGCCCGATTCAGGGCTCCTGCAAGAAATGGTCCGAAGCGCCGGGACGCCCGGATATTCTGGTCCCATATCGCGAAATTGCGCTGCATCCGTCAGCGAATGAAGCGCCTGTCAGAGTTTATGACACGTCTGGTCCTTATACAGACACGTCTGTCACGATTGATGTGACGAAGGGCCTCTCTGCTCCACGTGCAGAATGGCTCGCCAAGCGGGGCTTCGAGCGGGTTGCAGCGCGGGCCGTGAAGCCGGAAGACAACGGCTTCACAAGCGAGGCGCAAGCTGTTCCGGCGTGTCCGGCACCGCACGAAGTCTATTCGGGTGAGGGCGCACAGCACGTCACGCAGTATGAATACGCAAGGGCCGGGATCATCACGGAAGAGATGATCTATATTGCTCATCGCGAAAACGTCTGCCGTGCTGAAATGGCTGAGGGAGCGGAAGAGCGTCGGGCAGATGGCGAAGATTTCGGTGCGGAAATTCCAGCATTCATCACGCCGGAATTCGTGCGCGAAGAAGTGGCGCGGGGGCGGGCTGTCATTCCCGCCAATATCAACCATCCGGAACTTGAGCCGGTTATTATTGGCCGCAACTTCCTCGTGAAGGTGAACGCCAATATCGGCAATTCGGCTGTGACGTCTTCTGCGGCCGAAGAGGTGGAAAAGCTAGTCTGGTCCATCCGCTGGGGCGCGGACACGGTGATGGATCTCTCTACAGGGCGGAACATTCACAACATCCGTGACTGGATCATGCGGAACTCTCCAGTGCCGATCGGCACTGTGCCGCTGTATCAGGCGTTGGAAAAAGTGAATGGTGTTCCTGAGAAGCTGACGTGGGAGATCTTCCGCGACACGCTGATCGAACAGGCCGAGCAGGGCGTGGATTATTTCACGATTCATGCTGGTGTCCGCCTTCAGCACATCCCACTGACAGCAAAGCGTACGACGGGAATTGTCTCCCGTGGTGGCTCCATCATGGCGTCCTGGTGTCTGGCGCATCACCGCGAGAGCTTTCTCTACGAGCACTTCGAAGAGATCTGCGACATCATGCGCCGGTATGACATCACCTTCTCACTGGGGGATGGGCTGCGTCCGGGGTCGATTGCCGATGCGAATGATGCGGCGCAGTTTGCTGAACTGACGACGTTGGGCGAACTGACGAAGGTGGCCTGGGCAAAGGGCTGTCAGGTCATGATTGAAGGGCCAGGTCATGTGCCGATGCACAAGATCAAGGTCAACATGACCAAGCAGCTCAAGGAATGTGGCGAAGCGCCGTTCTATACGCTTGGTCCGCTAACAACCGACATTGCGCCGGGCTATGACCACATTACCTCTGGTATTGGGGCGGCCATGATTGGCTGGTTCGGGACGGCGATGCTTTGCTACGTGACGCCGAAAGAGCATCTGGGTCTGCCGGACCGCTCAGACGTGAAGACGGGTGTCATAACCTACCGGATTGCTGCTCATGCGGCTGATCTGGCAAAGGGGCATCCGGCAGCTCAGTTGCGGGACGATGCCTTGTCCCGTGCACGGTTCGAGTTCCGGTGGGAAGATCAGTTCAATCTGGCGCTGGACCCGGATACGGCACGCAGCTTCCACGACGAAACGCTTCCAAAAGAGGCTCACAAGACGGCTCATTTCTGTTCGATGTGCGGCCCTAAGTTCTGCTCCATGAAGATCAGCCATGACATTCGCCGTGAGGCAGAACGTCAGGATGGTATGGCGCAGATGAGTGAAGTCTTTCAGGAACATGGCGCAAAACTTTATGTTCCGGAAAATGAAGTAGAAACGATTGCGGAATAACACCTGACGCGGAATGATTGAGGGTGATGGCCTTGCGTCCATAGGCCATCACCCTCATCATAGAGTGATGCCGCTTAAGGAAGACCTTCTCCCATTCCGGAAAACCCGCAAAGTCACGAAACTGGCGACCCGGCTGGGCAATTCGGCTTCAAACTGCGTTCTGCATGTCATGGTCAATGATCGCGCCGGTTTGGTCCGTGAAAGCGCGGCTTTCGTCGGTCTTCTCGAGAAGGTGTGGAAAGCCCGCGGTGTTGAAGGTGATCAGGTCTGGGCAGAACTGAACGAAAGAATCCGCCTTGCGGAAGAACTTCGTGCTAATGGCATCCGTCCGCGTAAAGGCGGCCACTATCGTTCCACAAAACTGCCCTGAGCCATGCCCTCTCTTCCAGATCTGTCTCATATTTCGCCGGATGACCTGAGCCGGCTGGATATCGGCGTGCTGATCGTGATTGGTCTGTCTGCTCTTTGGGGGCTGACACGCGGTTTTACCACCGAGCTTTCCGGGCTTGTCGCCTGGGCTTCGGCCGTCATTCTCACCTATCGGTTCCATGCTGCCCTGGTTCCATGGATTTCTCCATATCTGCATGAGAGCTGGCTGGCGGAGAGCGCAAGCGCGGCGGTCCTGTTTATCGTCATCCTGCTGACCCTGACGACGATCGCCGGGCGTGTGGGAGGAGCGGTAAGGGGCACTCTTTTTGGCGGCGTGGACCGCATACTGGGCGCTATTTTCGGTATTCTGCGCGGATATGTGATGCTGATCGCACTTTATCTGCTGGCAGGGTCTTTTTTCGGGTCCTGGACCTCCTACCTGATGCAGGGAAGCTTCACTGGGCCATATATTGAGGCCGGAGCATCCCAACTCGCCGGTTATCTGCCACATTCATTGCAACCACATCTTGCATCGCCGCCCACAAGCGGTCATGACGCGTCGTTGTGAACCCAGTCCGGAAAGGCCGAGCTGCATGACTGCCTCCGATACTCTTAACCGTCCTTACGAGGAATGTGGCGTTTTCGGCGTCTGGGGCGTGCCTGATGCGTCTGCCCTGACCGCTCTTGGACTCCATGCGCTTCAGCATCGTGGTCAGGAAGCTGCCGGAATCGTCAGTTTCGATAACGAACGGTTCCATCAGCACAAAGGTCTGGGGCTGGTCGGTGATGTCTTCGGAGACAGCCGTGTCATGGCAACGCTGCCTGGAAGTGTTGCCATCGGTCATAACCGATACGCCACCACAGGCGGAACGCATGTCCGGAATGTGCAGCCGCTGTATGCGGATTACGAGTTTGGTGGTCTGGCCGTTGCCCATAACGGAAATCTGACCAACTCCGCCACACTGAAGCAGGCGCTGGTAAAGCGCGGATGTATCTTCCATTCCTCCACGGATACGGAAGTCTTCATCCATCTCATCGCCATTTCCCTCTACACTACGGTGCTCGATCGCTTCATTGACGCCGTCAAGCAGGTGAAGGGGGCTTACTCCCTCATTACCCTGACGCCCGATGACGGCCTGATTGGTATGCGTGACCCGTTGGGCGTTCGTCCGCTGGTTCTGGGGCGGATGCCGGGTTACGAAGATTCGAATGGTGGCTGGGTTCTTTCCAGTGAGACGTGTGCGCTCGACATCATTGGCGCAGAATACGTTCGGGACATCGAGCCCGGCGAAATCGTAGTGATAAACTCTGAGGGGCTTCGGTCCCTTCGCCCGTTTGGCGATCAGGGTGGGCGCTTCTGCGTTTTTGAATACATTTACTTTGCACGGCCTGATTCAGTGCTTGAAGGCCAGCCTGTCTATGAAGCCCGCAAGCGCATCGGTGCAGAGCTGGCACGCGAGACGGCAGTCGAAGCAGACGTTGTCGTGCCAGTGCCGGACTCTGGCGTACCGTCTGCTATCGGATATGCGGCTGAAAGCGGTATCCCGTTTGAGCTGGGCATCATCCGTAATCATTACGTCGGCCGGACATTCATTGAGCCAACGGATCAGATCCGAAATCTTGGTGTGAAGATGAAGCACTCCGCCAATCGGCCGGTTCTGGCCGGGCGTCGGGTCGTTCTGGTTGATGACTCGATTGTACGTGGAACGACGTCTCGCAAGATTGTGGATATGGTGCGCGCGGCTGGTGCGACGGAAGTGCACATGCGCATTACGTCCCCACCAACGCGCCATCCTTGCTTCTATGGCATTGATACGCCCGAAGAGAGCAAGCTGATGGCGGCAACCCATACGATGGAAGAAATGGCTGCCGTTATCGGCGTGGATAGCCTCGCCTTCATCAGCTTTGATGGCCTTTATCGGGCGCTGGGTCATGAAAGTCGTACGGATGGCGCAGGTCGCTACTGCGATGCCTGCTTCACGGGTGATTATCCGATCACGCTCGTGGACAAAGAAGGCAATCTGGTTTCCTGAGTGATATTCGCTCTATTGCGACCTTATAAAAAAGCGCCTGCTCTCATGAGGGAGCAGGCGCTTTTTTTTGTGCTCAGACAGATGCTTTCAGGAATACAGACCGTCAGGAATGTCTTCATGCGATGAGGCAGGTCCGTTGATGTCGAGCGGCACAGCCATGACAGCCTCAAGGCCCGGGGAAAGCGGCGTATAGGTGAGGGTGCCACCAAGACTGCCGACGACAGCCTTCATCATGCGTGTCCCGAAACCGCTTCCGTTCAGATTGATGTCATGACGGCCCTGATCGGAAACAGTCAGCGTCAGACGGTCGCCAGTGACGGAAAGCGAGAGGTAAAGCGGACCGGCCTGGCCGCCGTAGGCATATTTGCTGGCATTGATGACCAGCTCGGTCAGCACCAGTCCGACATTAATGGCGCGGTCAGCCGAAATGGAGACGGGTGACAGAACCATGCGAAGCTGCGCCTGCCATTCCTCGCCAAGTGAAGAGCAGAGCTCTTCCATCAACTCTTCAAGGTAGCGGCTCAGATCTACCATGCCCATCTGATCGCCCCGATACAGGCGCCGATGAACCAGCCCGATGGCCGCAATTCGGTGCTGGGCTTCAGAAAGGGCTTCGGTGGTTTCTTCGTTCGTGGAAGTCCTGGCCTGAAGCTTCAGGAAAGACGCCACCATTTGCAGTGAGTTCTGCACACGGTGGTTTACCTCACGGATCAGGAAGTCTTTCTGTTGAATCAGGCTTTCACGTTCTTGAACTGTTGCCGTCAGGGTCGCATTCAGTTCGCGGAGTTGCTGGGTCTGATAATCGGCAATCAGGGTACGGCGGAGACGACGGGCAGCCTGCTTCTGTTCTGTCGTCCATCGATGGGAATGACCCAGAACGGTCTGCTGCCAGGACTCAAAAGATTTGCGGGGATGCAAAATGCCGTCATGGTCAGGCGCTCCCTTGTGTGGATTGCCAGCCCACTCAATCACCTGAACGATCTCAACCCGGCTCCAGACAAGCGTCAGGGAGGTTCGGAAGGGAAGGGTGATGGCCAGAATCCCGGCAGAAGCTTTTGGCCACATTTCTGCCGGAGGATAGTCCTTGCCGAGACAAGAGCTACAGAAAATTCCGCCATTGCTACCCAGACGGAGCCAGTCACGAATGGCGAGGAGATCCGCGTGTTCCGGAACTTTTCCGGACGTTTTGATCTCTTTCTGATCAATGACGGCAAAGCCGTCGCAGGGAAACAGACTGCGCAACTCCGTAACGGATCGCTGCAGGTTGTCCTTTACGGACGCGGCAGGGTCGAAATGGGATGTCGCGAACTCAATGGCATTTCTCAGGCGCAGACGCTCCTGATACGTGATGAGTTCTTCCTTGTTTCGAAGCTGACGTGACATGACGCCAGCGAGCGTCCGGCATGCGGCTCTGATGTCCTCGGAGAGGATGCGCGGTGTCGCGTTGTGGCAGGTGATCATGCCCCACAGAATGCCGTCCACAACCAGGGAGATCGAGGCCGACGCCGCCACGCCCATGTTCGACATATACTGTAAATGGACGGGTGAGATGCTGCGAAGCTGCACATCGCTCAGGTCGATACCCGTGGTGCCAGCCTCAACAGGGCGAATAGGGGCAGCTTCATAATGAATGTCTGGAATGACACGGATACGGTTGCGCAGATAAAGCGCACGCGCCTGCCGGGGAATATCGCTGGCCGGAAAGTGGTGGTTCATGAGGGATGGGAAAGCCTCATTGCGCTTTTCCCCCATTACGCAACCAGAGCCGTCTTCCTGAAAGCGGTAGACAAGCACGCGATCAAATTCGGTCAGCTTCGCGAAGACCTGTGCGCCGTGATGGCACACGGCGGAAATGTCCGGGCAACGCTCGAAACGATCAGCTGTGGCATCAATCTGGCTGAAGATTTCCCACGTCAGGAAATTACGACTGTCCAGAGGCTCAAGCTCGACCAGAAGGTGCTCGCCAGAGACGTGGAACTGGGCATTGAACGTCTCATCCTGCAGGCCGGAAACCCGGGTATTGTTTAGGGCCTTACCGCCTGACTGTTTCAGCCCGTCCGCTGGAATATTCAGAAGATCAGGTAGGGTCTGGCCCAGCCAGTTTGGCGCGAGGCGCGCTTCCAGATCGCCTGCGCCGGCAATAATCTGAAGGGTGTCGGCCTTGGCAATCAGGAGAAGCCCGTAGGGCTGGATCGCATCCGGGCGATGGATCTGCTCACGATCGCAGGATGTGAGCAGCGCATCTGAAAGGGGCTGCCCCGACTGGAGAGAGATCTTCGACGATAAGGTCAAGGTCTGAAAATCCCTCTTGGCGGAAATGCAGAAAGCGTTTGGTCTTGTCATCTAGGCAGGGGCTGCTCGAAAAGCAAACCCCTGTGAAAATACGACAATTCAACAGGAATATATCGTGAACCTTAAGGTTTTCGGCCCCCTGTTGTCAATTTGGCTTACTGCTGGATTGCGTCCTGCTGCATCCAGGATGCGACGTCCAGAGACAGGGCATGACGGCTGGCTGGACGCGTATAGAGCATGTGGCCACCCTGATAGAGATGCAGGGAAACGCGGTCTGCTCCGACCGTCAGATGGTCCTTCATCCAGCGGGCTGTGCCGAATGGGCAGGCAAGATCGTAGTACCCGTTTGCAACGAACACACGCAGACCGGGATCAAGCGCCAGAAGACGGTTCAGAACCGGAATCTGATGGATGGGAGCGGGGCCGTTCTCGCTCCATTTCCAGCTTGAATTGACCTTGAAGGAGAGCAGATCATAGGTCAGCGGAGTCTGGAAACCAAGGTCGTTGGCGGCATAACCAGAGAACGCATTGCCATAGGCCCGGCCAAAGCCGAACAGCGTTGGGTCAGGGCTCTCGTCCAGACCGTCTGCCGCAGGGTCGGCAATCGTCTGCGTAAAGTCATACAGGCCGTGAAGGCGACCGTTCTGGGACATGACGTCATGCGACCCGATAGCCGGAACACCATGCTGGCGCGTTACGACATCTTCCGGAAGGCCCGTACGGTGAGCGACTTCGGCGTAGAATGTCTTTCCGTCTTCGCCACTGGGGACTTTGCCCGCAACCTTGGGAAGATAAGTGCCCATCGCCCATTCATATGCTGCATCAGCCGACTGCTGGGTGACGTTCGGGCTTTCATGAGCCGAAATCAGGCTGGGGATCATGAGGGCAGCAGACAGAGGGTTCTCGTCCGTGTCCAGAAGCGGCATCTCGATGGCAGGCGACAGCATCACGACGCCGTTCAACAGAATTCCCTGCTCCATCTGAAGTGCATTGGCGACCTGAATGGAGCGAATGCCGCCGTAGCTTTCACCCACCAGATAGTGTGGGGACGACTGACGACTGTTCTTGGCTGTCCAGAGCTGGATGGCCTTGGCAAACGTGCTGGCATCCTGCTTGACGCCGTAGAACTGGTCTCCAGCCTTGGCGGTGTCGAGCGGGCGGGAATAGCCCGTGCCCACGGCGTCAAAGAAGACCATGTCCGTGAACGGAAGCCAGCTATCCGGATTGTCACCGAGCTTCGCGTGAGTGCCGTCGGTTGCATCCTTGGGAGGCATGGTCAGGGCGACCGGGCCTGCGGCACCAAGGTTCAGATAGGCTGTTGCGGCACCGGGGCCACCGTTAAAGAAATACGAGACAGGACGCTTGGCATCCGCTGCGCCGTCCTTGGTGTAGGACACGTAAAACATGCGCGCCGTCGGCTTCCCATCGGGGCCACGGAGGGTCAGGGTGCCAGCATGCGCGGTGTAGGCGATGCCATTCAGATGATGCTTCGTAACGGAGTCAGTGGGAAGCAGAGCGGCTTCACCGGTAAAGCTGTCTGAGGCCTTGGCTGCGTCAGCTTTAGGCGTGTCCTTCGGGGCATCTGCCGCCAGGGCAGGAAAGGCAGAAACGGGGGAAAGAAGGGACAGGGCAAGCAGCAGCGCGCGGCGGGACATCATCTGTCTGTCATCTCCGATGAGAATTGCAGGGTTGTTCTGCCCTACCAGCACGGATGCTCGTCTGCCACCGGCCCAGCATGAAGTTTTCGTCATGCGGGGCCGGTATTGTCTTGTTACTGGCCCTGAGGCGCCTTGATGTTGGGAGACAGCATCAGCCGCGGATCGGCAACGCGATCATAGTCATCGGCTGTCATGAAGCCCAGTTCCAGAGCGGCTTCCTTCGGGCTCAGGTTCTTTTCCATGGCATGATGGGCGACCTGTGCGGCCTTGTCGTATCCAATGGCGGGAGAAAGCGCCGTAACGAGCACGAGGGAGCGGTCCAGATCCTGCTTCAGTTTGTCTTCGTTAGCGCGAATGCCTTCGACAAGATGCTGACGGAAGTTCTCTGACCCGTCATGGAGGAGCGTGATGCCCTGCATAATGTTGTGGATCATGAGTGGCTTGTACACGTTCATGTCGATCATGCCGGACGCGCCACCCAAGCCAACCGCCACATCATTGCTCATGACCTGCAGGGCCAGCATGGACAGGGCTTCAGCCTGTGTCGGGTTGATTTTGCCAGGCATGATTGAAGAGCCCGGCTCGTTTTCTGGCAGCAGCAGTTCGCCGAAACCGGCACGAGGGCCACAAGCCAGCAGGCGAATGTCATTGGCGATTTTGAACAGGCTTCCCGCCGCAGTCCGCAGGCAACCCGACAGGTGGACCAGTGCATCGTGCGCGCCCTGAAGGGCGAATTTGTTTTCGCCAGCCGTGAAGCCCAGTTGCGTCAGATGCGCGATTTCTCCACAGGCGCGGGTGTCAAATCCGGCGTCTGTATTCACGCCAGTGCCGAGCGCCGTTCCGCCGAGAGCCAGTGGAAGGAGGCCATCACGGGCCGCTTCAAGGCGTGCAATATTGTCTGTCAGCATCCCGGCGTAGCCATGCCATTCCTGACCAAGCGTAATGGGAACAGCATCCTGAAGATGCGTACGGCCAACTTTGACCAGATCCTTCCATTCTTCCGCTTTGGCAGCGATGGCATCCCGCAGTCTGGCGAGGGCAGGAATGAGGCGGCGATGTACACCCAGAACAGCCGCAATGTGCATGGCGGTTGGGAAGTTGCAGTTGGTGGACTGCGCCATGTTGACGTGGTCGTTCGGGTGCAATGGCGTCTTGCTACCCAGCGGCTGACCCGTAAGCTGGCTGGCCCGGTTTGCGATGACTTCATTGAGGTTCATGTTAAACTGCGTGCCAGAGCCCGTCATCCAGACATGGAGTGGGAACATCCGGTTATGCTGCCCGGTCATGATCTCATCGCAGACGGTATGGATCAGATCGGCGCGATCTTGGGACAGACGGCCACTGGCTGCATTGGCCGAGGCGCAGGCACGTTTCATGATCGCATAAGCCTCGATCATTTCCTGCGGCATCAGTTCGCGGCCGATGCTGAAATATTTCAGGGAGCGCTGTGTTTGAGCGCCCCACAGAACATCATCAGCAACTTCGATCTGGCCCATGCCATCGGTTTCAATACGGCTCATGCGGTCTGGAGCTTTCCTGCAGGACGGAGTTCATGCCTGCGCGGAAACTATCCCAGAAGGATCAGGGGGAAAACAGGGGAAGGGACGCAGATGAGGCTGGGAGCGTGAAAAACGTTCCCCAGCATTGTCGATGCAGACAATCAGCAGGTGGGCGCTTTCGCTTGAATCACAGACAACTGCTGACTGAGATGTCGGCCTTTAACGGCCGAGCCAGCGATCCCCACCGAAGCGATTGTGGGAGAACAGAAAACCCGCGCAAAGACCTGCGGCCGCAAAGACGATCGTCCACAGGGAGATCGGGAGGAGCATGGTCGAAACGGCTGAAAGCAGAACCATCCCTGCGAAGGCACAGATGGCGGATTCGATCATCCGGGGCCCGAAATGACGTTCAGCACCGCAATTCGGACAGTGTTCTGCGGTCGACCGGATTTTTTGCCGGCAGACCGGACAGATTGTGACGGCTGTGGAAAGGGGTTCCATCATTGGCCGTGATTCTCCTCATGTTCACCGACGGCGATCCGCGCTTCCACAGCCAGGCGCCATTGCGCATCAGCCGGGGCGGCCGCCAGGGCACGGCGATACAGATCAAGATTGCTCGCGGAAATGTGCCCGTCCTTCTGGGTCTGGAGTTCTGCGAGCTGGATTGCAAGCTCTGGAGTGAAATGAATGTCCAGAGCGGACTTCCAGTCCGCGATGGCTTCTGAGGTCAGGCCAGCGCGCGCCTCGATCTGACCCAGCAGGACATGACCTGTCTCGTAAGTCGGATTGTCCTTCGGAATCGTGGCGACCTGCGCTTGAAGCTTCTGGATCATGACCATCGCTTTAGCGTCTGGCTTGACCTGACGGGCGCTTAGAGGCTGTGGCGGAAGAGAGGGGTGCCCGTTCACGATATACAGCGCAAATGCTGCAACCGGGATGCCAAGACCAACAGCAAGAACGGGAAGAAAACGCTTCGAACGGGCCGTTGCGTCTTTCAGGTCTGGTGTGGCGGAAGATTCGTCAGCAGCCAGAAGCCTCCGCTGGATTTCGATACGGGCTGCCCCGTATTCGTCTCCGTTGACGAGACCCAGATCCCGGTCCCGGTCGAGTTCGGCGAGCTGGCCGCGATAGAGCGTCAAAGCAGAGTCCCGCGCGTCCACGCGGCGGCGGAGACGGCGGAGGCCATAAAGGGCCGGTAGCAGCGTGATAGCTGCAACACTCAGGATTCCCAACCAGAACAAGACTTTACTCCCGGCCCGACAGGGCATCCAGGCGTGCACGCTCATCATCCGAGAGCGGCACAGGTGTAACGATGCGACGTCTCGTCGCACGCCACGCAATAACAAGACCGGCCACCAGAGCCAGAGCAGGCATCAGCCAGAGCAGGGCTGTGGACCATGAAAACTGGGGAGCCAGACGGATGAATTCGCCATAGCGATCTCCCATCCAGTCCATGATCTGCTGGTCAGACTTCCCCGCCGCGACCTGCTCGCGAACAACTTTGCGCAGATCGCGGGCCAGCGGTGCACTGCTGTCTTCGATGCTCTCATTCTGACAGACGAGGCAGCGGAGATGAGCGCCGATGGCTTCCGCACGCTTTTCCTGCACTGGATTGGGGAGCATTTCTGACGGGTCATCAACTGCGAGAGCGATGCCGCCTCCCGCCAGTGCCACAGCAAGCAGCAGGGCAGACAGACGTTTCATCATAGTCCTGCAAGCCTTGGCCGGATTTCCGCGTCGTAGATTTGCGGATCGAGAGCGGCACTGCCATGCCAGAGAATCCGGCCGCCGGGGGCGACAAGAAAGCTCTCGGGAACGCCTGTTACACCCCAGTCGATTGCGACGCGGCCATGTCTGTCAGAAGCTACGCGGGCATAAGGCGTGCCATCACGTTGAACAAAGGCGCTCGCGTTTTCTGGCTTGTCTTCATACGCGATGCCCCAGATGGGCATATTGCGGGAAATGGATCGTAGGCCAGGCATTTCCTGAACGCAGGGAATGCACCAGGACGCAAAGAAATTTACCAGAACCGGGCGTGTTTCAGCCTTCAGTTCTTTATCCGTAAATCCGTCACCCAGTCCGGGCAGACCTGGCATGGCGAATTCAGGAATAGGGCGGCCGACATTCGGGTTTTTGATGGCCCGCGGGTCAAAGCCGCCGCTTTCCATTCCTTGCAGCATTTTCCAGAACCCGACGCCCAGAACGCCAGCGCCAACAATCGGAAGGGCCGTCAGGAGGCCGCGTCGTGTTGCATTCATGCGTGTCTCTCCTCAGGCTTTGGCCATGGTCCGTGCGGCAGACCGCTTCGGTGCGCCAACGCGCAGACGACGATCCGAGAGCGAGAATGCTCCGCCGATGGCCATAACAAGCCCGCCCAGCCACATCCACGGGGCAAGCGGGTTCTTGTGCAGACGTAGCACATAGGTCGCATCGGCGCCCGTTCCGTGCCGGTCTCCCACGACGCCATAAAGATCCGTGATGAAGTTCGTATGGATCGCGACTTCCGTTGTGGTCTGGTTCTGTGTGGTGAAGTCCCGCTTTTCCGGATGCAGCATCGTGACCAGTTTGCCGTTGTGGCGTACGGCAATATCTGCCTGCATCGCGCGGTAATTCGGCCCGGCATAGTCATGAACGTTGACAAGGGTCCAATCGTCCCCGGCAAGGCTGCGGGTCTCGCCAACGTGGATCTCTACGATCGCATGCTGGGCACCAGACATTCCACACAGACCCAGCACGGTAATGCCTGCACCGATATGTGCCAGCGCTGCTCCCCAGCTTGAGCGGGGAAGGCTCTTGGCGCGCGCCAGCATCTCGCTGCGGCTGGAATGACCAAGGCCAATGCGGCGCAGAACATCCGTGACGGAGGCCGCCATGACCCAGATCGCCAGAGCGCCACAGGCGATAGGCAATGCTCCAGAAAATTTCCAGAAACACAGGACCAGGCCGATGGCCGCGAGAATGGCTGCAACAAACAGATGGGAGAATGTTCGTGCCAGTTGCGCCCGTTTCCAGGGAAGTGCGGTTCCGACACCCATGGCCAGAAGAAGCGGAATTGTGAGCGGGATGGTTGCCGCATCGAAAAAGGGTTTGCCCACTGAAATGGTGCGACCTGCCAGAAGCTGCATGAATGGCGGATACATCGTGCCTGTCACAACGACCGCACAGATCGAGCACAGCAGGATATTGTTCAGAACGAGAGAGCCTTCTCTCGAAACGGGCGAGAAGAGGCCGCCAGATGTCAAAGACGGCGCGCGCCATGCAAAGAGAGCGAGCGAACCGCCAATGACCAAAGCTAAAAGTGCCAGAATGAACACACCACGGGCCGGATCATTCGCGAAGGCATGAACAGAATTCAGAATACCTGAACGGACGAGGAATGTGCCTGACAGGGAGAATGAGAATGTCGCAATAGCCAGCAGAACGGTCCAGATTTTCAGACCCTCGCGCTTTTCTACGACAATGGCGGAATGGACGAGTGCGGTTCCGGTCAGCCATGGAATGAGCGAAGCGTTCTCAACCGGGTCCCAGAACCAGTACCCCCCCCAACCCAGCACATAATAAGACCACCAGGACCCGAGTGCGATGCCGCAGGTCAGGAAGCACCAGGCCGCTACGGCCCAAGGGCGAACCCAGCGGCCCCACGCGGCATCCACTCGGCCTTCAAGCAAAGCGGCAACTGCAAACGCAAA
Organism: Gluconobacter sp. P1D12_c; assembly: GCF_018812105.1. Classification (NCBI taxonomy): domain Bacteria; kingdom Pseudomonadati; phylum Pseudomonadota; class Alphaproteobacteria; order Acetobacterales; family Acetobacteraceae; genus Gluconobacter; species Gluconobacter sp. P1D12_c. Next base: position 97,064 of record NZ_JACSIQ010000008.1, on the reverse strand, counting down.
TGGGACGGCAAAGCCAACATAGCCGGTGTAGAGAATGGGCGGATGGAAGGCGAGGCCGGGGTCCTGAAGCAGGGGGTTCATCCCCTGACCATCCATGGGAGCCGGAAAAACACGGTCGAATGGGTCGGAGGTCAGGAGGCAGAACAGCTGGAACCCGGCTGAAACACCGCCAAGAATGGCCAGAACACGGCCACGGAGAATGTCCGGGAGATTGCGCCCAAATGTCGATACGGCTGCGCCGCAGACGCCGAGGATCAGCGTCCAGAGCAGGACAGACCCTTCATGGTTTCCCCAGACACCCGTGATTTTATACAGCAGCGGTTTGGAGGCAGCAGAGTTTGCCGCGACGTTCTGGACGGAGAAATCATCCCGAACGGCGCACATGATCAGGCTGAAGAAAGAGATGGCCAGAGCGAAAAGCTGTGAAACCGCGAGAAAAGGCGCGATGGCGACAAGGCGGGCATTGCGCTTGTGAGCGCCCCAGAGGGGAACGACAAACTGAATGAGTGCGAGAACGCAGGCGAGGGCCAGGGCAAAATGGCCCTGTTCTGGTCCAAACATTATGGCGTTCAGCCTCCGGTTTTCTTGGCTGTCATGGTGTCCCAGCTTGCCGCGTCAGGGGCTTTACCAAAGCGTGGGTCCCACTTGCCGGTACGCTTCAGTTCTTCAGCCACTTCTTTGGGCATGTAAGTCTCGTCATGCTTGGCGAGCACTTCACTGGCCGTGAAACCACCATCCTTCTGTACCGTGCCTAGCGCCACCACGCTCTGGCCTTCGCGGAAAAGGTCAGGAAGGATGCCAGTGTAGTGAACTTCGACTGAAGCCTGACCATCCGTCACGTTGAAGGAGTTTACCGGGGCATCGTGTTCCGTGATGCGGTGCAGTGAGCCCGCAACGACCATTCCGCCCAGGCGGATCGTGCGATCAGGCGCCGGGGGGTGCGCCTTGACCTGAGACGGGGCCATGAAGAACACGATGTTGGACGAGAAAGCCCTCAGCGTCAGGGCTGCCGCGGAGCTGATGCAGGCGAGGCAGGCGATGACAATCCACAGGCGACGTGTCTTGCGGGTCATGATGCAGAGCTTTCACGGTGGCGGAGCTGGCTTTCGACAGCCGCCAGCCGGGCTTTGGCACGGCGCAGACGCAAAGCCGCGCCGATACCGAGAACCAGCGAGCAGCCGATGGTGAGACCATAAGCTGCGGCGATATAGGGCCAGTGATTGGGAAGGTGCATCATGCTGCGGACCTGTCCGGACGGTTGAGCCTGGAGCGTGCCATCAGCTGACGCGCGCGGCTCTCGTGGATTGCGGCACTCAGCCGGGCGAAAATGACAGCGGCGACACCCAGTGTGAAGCCGATGGTTGTGATGAGAAGCGGCCAGAGCATCGTCATGGACATGGTCGGTGCACCGGTCAGCGTGATGCTGTCCGGCTGATGCAGCGTATTCCACCATTGGACGCTGAACTTGATGATCGGCAGATCAATGGCTCCGGCCAGTGCCAGAATGGCAGCGGCGCGCTGCCCGCGGGCGGGTTCATCGAAGGCCCGGATCAGGGCGATGTGCCCTAAATATAGGAAAAATAGCACCAGAACGGAGGTCAGGCGCGCGTCCCATACCCACCAGGTGCCCCACATCGGCTGTCCCCAGAGGGAGCCTGTGACGAGGCAAAGAGCGGCTGCGCAGGCCCCGACCGGACCGATTTCAATGGCGGCGAGATCCGCCAGCGGATGCCGCCACACGAGGGAGAGAAGCCCGCAGACTGCGAGACCAAGGTAGCAGGAGGAGGCAAGCCAGGCCATCGGGACATGCACATACATGATCCGGACTGTCTCGCCCTGTTGCCAGTCAGCGGGAGCGAAGAAGAGGCCCCAGACAATGCCGACGGTCAGGAAGATGATCGCACCTGTGGATAGCCACGGCTGAAGCGCACGGGCCAGACGCAGGAATTGCCCCGGATTGGCATAACGATGGAGCAGATTGGGCGTAGGGCGCACGGGAACTCTCAACTCGGAGAAATATTTCTACTTGAAATAGTCCGAACCCCACGCATTCGGAAGGGGCGCATTGTCCCATTGTTCCTATGACTGTTATCACGTTTCACGGAAATGAGCGCGAAATGGGAACTTTCCGCAGGAGAAAGACGTGGCGTACTGGCTGATAAAATCCGAACCCGAAGCCTTTTCGTGGAATGAACAGGTTCGTAATGACATCGAACCATGGACCGGCGTTCGCAACTATCAGGCGCGGAACAATCTTGCGGCCATGAAGACGGATGACCTGGCGTTTTTCTATCATTCGGTGAGCGAAAAGCAGATCGTTGGTGTCGTCAGGGTCGTGAAAGAAGCTTATCCGGACCCGACTGCGGACGATCCGCGTTGGGTTTGCGTGGATGTGAAGGCGAATGGTGCTTTCACGACTCCGGTAACCCTGGCTCAAATCAAGGCAGATCCAGCTTTGGAAGAGATGGCTCTTCTCAGGCAATCCCGCCTTTCTGTCGCCCCGGTGACGGAGCAGGAGTTCCGGCATCTGACGAAAATCGGCGGATGGGTCCGCGCCTGACGGACCCGTTCCCGGTCAGTGAATGTCTGACGCATCCCCGTTAACGAGAACATTGGTCTGCCCGTTGGACGGGTGCCCAGCGTAGGTCAGAGGAAGGTCTTCGCTGTGATAGGGCGCCGTAACGGGGGCGTTAAACTTCACTGGCATACCGAAAATGCTGAAGTGGGACGGCAGGTTGTTTGTGCCGTTGGTTTTCTGCTCAGCATTGGTGCCCGGCATGCCGACAGGAAGATGCGTCCGCACTTCGCCGCTGAAATTTGCGAGTCTTTCCTCGGAGTCTTCTACGGCAACATAGCCGTGCGGCGGCGGCGGCGCTCCACCGTCGGGTAGTGCAACCTGCTGGGCGGGCGTCAGGTTCTTCTCTGGCGGGTTGTTCAGCTGATGTGCCGTGGAAGGCGGGATCTGTGGCAGATCGGCTGTACTGTGGCTACGATGGGCATGATGTGGAGCGGACAGGGCCGGTGTGGCTGCTGTCACAAGGAGGTTGGCTACCAGCGGGGCAGACAGGATCCAGCGGGAAAATGTTTTCATAATATGTCCTTCTCCACACCCGGCCGGGGCACCCGTCAAGCAGGGGGCTTTCGTGATGCGATATGAAACCTGCTATCGGGTAAACGGTTTCAGGTCTTACGAACAGGAGTTTTGATCGTCATGACCGTAGAGAATGGCTCGCAGCTTCCGAGTAGCGAATTTGCATCACTGGCGCTGGACGGGGACTCGTTGGCCCAGCTTCAGTCCGTGCTGGAACGCGTCGAACAGGGGCGTGGTGTCCTTGTCCGTCTGGCGGATCTGATGGGAGGAGCCGTCGGGCAGGCTGCGCGACTCGGGATGAAAGGTCTCGGCCTTGCACCTGCAGTGCAGCAGAAAATTCAGAAGACGGCTGAAATCGCGATTGAACGTGCCTTCAATGTTGCGATTGTAGGCATCAAGAATGACGTCCCGCTCGTTCGTGAGCCGTGGCGTGAGAACGCCGGACAGGCTGCTGTTGCCGTGTCGGGCGCCGTCGGTGGTTTTGGTGGAATTTTTGGACTGGCCCCTGACGTCGGGTTCACAACCCTGACCATCATGCGGGAAATCGCGCGGATTGCCCGCGAAGAGGGCGAAGACCTGCGTGATGAGGGAACACGACGCGCGTGCCTTGAAGTGTTTGCACTCAAAACTTTTCCTGCCCGTCAGGAAGAGGAAGATGGGGAACTCGGGTTCTTCTCCGCGCGTGCGTTGCTGCGTGGACGCCCGGTTGTGATGCTGATTTCCGAAGTGGCCTCTCATTATGGAATTGGCCTGTCGCGGAAGTTTGCGTTGCAGATGGTTCCTGTTGCAGGTGCGCTGTGTGGTGCCTCGCTTAATGCTGCCTTCCTCGCCCATTATCGTGCACTTGCGCGGGCACATTTCACGATCCGTCGTCTGGAGCGCACTCACGGTCGCGCTGTTCACGAAGCTGCCGTGGACATCCGCTCAGGTGCCGCATCGGAAACCTTTTCCTGATTTTTCAGGACGCTGAAACGAAAGCTGGAAATATGATGCCGAGCAGTCTTGTCTGGCTGAGTTTTACATTGGTTCTGGCTGTCGTGCAGCTGTTTCTGACGTCAGCGGCCTGCCGCAGGCAGGATGGTGTGCAGTGGGCCACGAGTAACCGGGATGGCGAAGCCCCGCGATACACGGGCGTTGCCGCCAGAATGCGGCGGGCACAGGCAAATTTTCAGGAGACGCTCCCGATCTTTATCGGGGCAGTCCTTGTGGCCCATGTGGCCGGTCGGGACGGAAGCCTAGTGACCTGGGGAGCAGGCCTCTACTTCCTGGGACGACTGGCTTATATTCCAGCCTATGCCCTAGGTCTGGGAAGCATCCGCAGTCTGATCTGGGGTGTGTCGATGATAGGGCTGTTTCTGGTTCTGGGCGGACTGATCTGACGATCAGCTTCGCTTGGGGCGAAGGCGCCAGAAGTCCAGCAGGCCCCAGAACACAATTCCTGCAAAACAGATTTTGACGAGTGCCATAAGCAGGCCGTCAGCTTCAGGGAGCAGGAAGCGTGCGAGCCCGAGCGGAATCAGACAGATCAGATAAACAAACGCTATAGGCAATGCAGTACTCCATCGAGATTGGAGTACTATGTACCACATCCGGGTACAGAAAGGTGAATAATCCCCCATGTGCGACGCGAAGCAGAAACCGGATGTCTGACATTACGCCTGAAATCCTGCTGGATGCTTACGCCTCGGGGATTTTCCCGATGGCCCCTGATCGGGACAGTGACGAGCTCAGCTGGTATTTTCCAGAGGAGCGTGGAGTACTTCCGCTCGACGCAATGATTGTTCCCCGAAAACTGATGCGTACGATCCGGTCCGGCAAGGTTCAGGTTACATCGGATCGGGCATTTGGAGATGTCATGCTCGCCTGTGCAGACCCTGCGCCGGGCCGGGAGGAAACATGGATCAGCCCGAAAATCTGTGACCTCTATGGCGCTTTGCATCAGCGTGGTTTTGCACATTCGATCGAAGTCTGGGACGACGGTGCCCTGGTAGGGGGGCTGTATGGCGTTGCCCTCGGCGGAGCATTTTTCGGGGAGAGCATGTTTTCCCGCCAGCGCGATGTTTCCAAGATTGCATTGGTCCATCTCGTTGCAGGATTGCGAAAGGGAGGGTATCGCCTTCTGGACACGCAATATACCACTCCCCATCTGACAACGCTTGGGGGCATCGGTATCCCGGCGGCAGATTATCTGGCGCTGCTGAACCAGGCTTTGACTGTCCGTACCATCTGGCCGGATGATTTCAGTCTGCACGCCCTGCGCGATGACATCGCGTCTCTGCGCCCACATCCAGGAGAATCCTGATGATTTCATTCCTCCGGCGGCATCAGTCTGCTCTTCTCATTGGCCTGCTTCTCGCAGGCAGTGGCGGATCGGCTCTCGCTGATGACCATCCGAGACTGGCGCCCGCGCGTGATGCGACCGTGACCTATCATCTGTCTGCTCCGGCCTCCCCGGGTGGCGATGTGAAGGTCTATTTTTCAGGGTCGGGTGATCTGCTGCGGATCGATTCTGCAGATGGACAGGGTATCACGATTCTGGACCGGCCGGGGCAGGTCGTGACGCTCGTGATGGTGCCGCGCAAACTGTACGCACATATTCGTCCCCAGCACGGACTGCATAATCCGTTCATGCTGGATCTGGGCATGAAGTACACCAAGGGCGGTAAAGAGACGATTGCCGGGGCCGTTTGTGATCATTGGGATATCCAGACAGCCCATGGCAAAGCTTCGGCCTGCGTGACGGATGATGGTGTCATTCTTGCCGAGGATGGTGTGGATGCAGATGGCGCCTCGGGCTCTATCCGCGCTGTAAGCCTGTCCTACGGGGATCTCCCTACCGCGACCTTCCAGCCTCCGGCTGGTTTCCAGGAAATTACGCCCCGCACGGCGTCTCGCCGTCAGGGGGGAGCCGGCAATCAGGCGAACACACTAACGCCATCTCCTGTGCCGGAAGGTGGCGCTGCAGGCGACTCCAGTGTGCAGACGCCGGGTCATATTGCGGCAGAAGGTACTCCTGCGGAAACGTCAGGTCCTGCGGCTCCAACGCTTTTGCCAGGGCAGGTTGCGCCGTCACAGGATACGACCCAGCCATCTGTTCCTAATGACTCGGCTGGCGACGGAACGGTCTCCTCACCTGATCAGCCGCCAAGCGGACCAGTAAACGGTGGCATGAAAGAATGAAGCGCATTTCTCTGGTCGCCGCCTTTACCTTAGCTGTTCTCGTAGTCGGCGCAGCGAGCGCTGCTGACACCATGACAGCCCCCTTTGTCACACCGATGCACGATGCGGATATCGATTACGTCATGGTGGGGCCGGGAGGGCAGCATCTGCACCAGCGGATGCGCTGGAACTCGCAGATGTGGCGTCAGCGCGTTGATCCGGAAGGGGCCTCAACGGTCATGCTGACGGATTACCGGCTTCATCGTCTGATGGTTCTGGATACGGCTCTGAAAACTGCCACGGTCACCGAGGCGCCGGGCGAATCGTTTTCCGCTCCGGGAACACCTGCGCCAGGGGCGTGGAAACAGGTCGGTCCGGCCACAATTGCTGGGGAGCCGTGCGTCATCTGGGAAGCTGCGGACACCGACAACAAGCCCACAGACTTCTGTTACACGGCGGATGGTCTGCTGCTCGGAGCGACCCAGAGCGGGCGGCTAGTGGTACAGGCTGCCTCGGTAAATCGAGCGTCTCAGTCAGCAGAACTCTTTGATCCACCAGCTGGTTATCACCGGATTGACCCGAAGCACTGAGAGGGGCGGGCAATAGTCATAATTTGAGAAAATCTTGCCATGATTGTTGCCTTTTCCTGCCATTTTCGTGTGGCAGATTTCTTCTCACAGGACGGACAGGATCTCTTCTGATCCCCCGTCTGACGTAATGAGGAGATTTGCCATGCGTCGCATCACCCGTGCAGTCCTTCTGGCTGCGCCCCTGCTGATCGGCACGGCAGTAGTTGCCCCGAATGCCGTAGTTCCCGCCGCTGAAGCTCATTGGCATGGCGGATATGGCGGCCCCGGATACGGTGGCCCAGGGCGTGGATATTATGGCCCGGGACCGGGCTGGCATCGTGGCGGTCATCGTGGAAATACCGGTGCCGTCGTCGGTGGCATTCTAGGTGGTCTGGCGATCGGCGCTGTTGGTGGCGCCATGCTGAGCAACTCTTATGGCCCGCCACCGCCGCCGGTCGTGTATGCCCCGCCGCCACGTGTGGTTTATGCGCCACCGCCGCCGGTCGTTTATGCGCCACCGCCGCCAGTTGTGGTTTATCCGCAATACTGAGCCCTTTTTACCCTTCGTCCGCCTTGATCGGGCGAAGGGTGTCAGGCAATCATGGTGCCTATGACAGATCATGCTCTTCAGGTGGGCGACCAGGCCCCTGCGTTTTCGCTTCCCGTCTCGGGAGGCGGTACCGTCAGCAGCGATGCGCTGAAGGGTAAGCCATATCTGCTTTATTTCTATCCGAAAGCTGACACGCCCGGCTGTACGACGCAGGCCTGCTCCATTCAGGAGAACCTGCCGTCTTTTGACAGTGAAGGCCTCACCATTATCGGTGTCAGCCCGGATGACGTCTCAAAAATCGAGCGCTTCGCTGCAAAGTACTCACTGACGTTCCCGTTGGCGTCGGATGAAGACCATGTGGTGGCTGAGGCCTATGGTACATGGGTTGAGAAGTCCATGTATGGCCGCACCTACATGGGTATGGAACGCAGTTCCTTTCTGGTGGATGGGAGCGGCGTCATCCGTCACATCTGGCGCAAAGTTAAGCCTGCTGAGCACTCTGCCCTCGTGGCAGAAGCGTTCCGGAGCCTGACCTCAGGGGCCTGAGAGCCTCTCCAGCCATCTCTTTCACAGACAGGGAGAACGCCGGAGGCTTCCCGGCATACCAGTCATGGCCCTGCCTGATCCTTACACACCTGGCCCGTTTCATTTGCCCCGTCATCTGCATGTTGCACGGTGGGCCTGCATTGCCTTTGTCGCTCCTGTCGCCTTAGCAGGGGCGCTGTCGGCTGTCCTATTGTGGAAGCTGGCGCATGGGCCGGTCGATATCACAGCGGTTTCACGTCTCATTGAACCGGTGTCTGTCGTCGCAGGCAAAAAGCCGGGGCATCCCGCCGGGCGCCTTTCGTGGACCCGGCTGCGTGTTCAGTGGCAACCAAGCTCCGGCGGCATTTCTGCGGGGTTGATGCTTGAAGCTCGCGGGCTGACAGTTGCCCGGCTGGATGGCACGCCTGCCGAACAGGCCGGTGAGGCCGATACGGTTCTGGCACTTGCCCCACTTCTGCACGGCATCATCGCCCCGCGCAGATTGCGCCTGCAGGATGTCACGCTGGTTCTGCGTCGTCAGCCGAATGGTGATGTCGATCTGGATCTGCCCTCCCAGAAACACGGCGGCCGCGGTGTTCCGACACAAATGGACCGATTGGCGGCTCTGGACCTCAAGAACGTCAGCATTACGCTGCTGGGGCTTCCCAATGAACAACGACTTTTATTAGGGCCGATTGAAGCACACGGGCAGCGGCTGAAAGTCGCTGCTGCGTCTCATGATTACCTATGGAATGGTTGGTGGCGCAGTTCCGTGCGCGTTGGATCATTCCAGACGCTTCTGACGGCAAAAGGCGGACAGACATCTGCGACCACTGGCCAGTGGCATCTGACGTCCACGACGTTCCGACCGTCCGGGTTGAATATGTTCGCCCCGGCGATGGCGGCATGGGACGTCCCCCTCACAGTGGGTGCGGACATTCATGTCGTGCCTCATGGCATGGGAGAGCTTCCAGCCAGCATTGAGATGCAGGTTGCCCTTGGAGCCGGGCATGTCGCACAGAAAGAGGCGCGGCCCGTTGATCTGCGTGACGGCAAGGCATCCCTTCATCTGGTTATGGCAAAACCTGGCACAGAGGGGGCCGCAAGACTTTCCGTTCCTGACTGTTCGCTGACGCTTGCTGATACCAATAATGCCCTGACGCACCTTCATGCGACTGCTGATCTGACAGTCAATGATCTCCAGCATATTCACGTGCTGGATGGAGATGCGACGGCCAGTCTTGATGGGTTTGATTTTGCGACGCTTGGGAGCGTTTGGCCTGCCGGTATTATCAAGGGTGGCCGGAAATGGATTGCCGCGAATATCACTAGCGGGCAGGGCCGTGATCTCACGGTCCGAACCCATCTGCATACAAACGATGGGCTATCGCACATTCTGCCCACCAGTATGGATGGCCAGTTGCTGGGCCATGACATGACCGTACACTGGCTGCGGCCTGTGCCACCCGCGACAGGGATTGATGCGCGTCTTGGGTTCGATGGATTTGATACGCTGGTTCTTGATCTGAAGCACGGTCAGCAGGTCACGCCAGATGGAATCATCAGCATCCCTGACGGTCAGGTGCGCATTGGAAATCTGTACGAGAAAGGCCCGACGACTGGCGACATAAAAACCCATCTTCAGGGATCGGTCGCGGCTTTTCGGGATATTCTCTCTCATCCCAGGCTGCATCTTCTGTCACGGCATCCGCTTCCGTTCACGGAGCCTTCGGGGACTATTGATGCGGAGGCTCGGCTGACGCTGCCGCTGACGGCACGTCTCAAAAACAGTGACATTCACGTTCAGGCCAAAGCCTCGTTTGCCAACGTGCATCTGGGCAATGTCCTGATGGGGCGGCCCGTTGATGGAGCGTCCGGCACACTGGGGGCGACGGAAAACGGCCTGAATCTGACGGGGGATGGGCGGTTGTCGGGCATCCCTGTCCATGTCGCGCTGGATGAAAATTTCCAGCAGGGAGCGCCGGGACGTGTGTTGCAGGATATTCGTGCAACGGCGCTTCTGGACCCCCTGTCTGCAGTGAAATCGCATCTTGTGCCGGCGGGCTTGTTTACCGGCCATGCCACGCTTTCAGCGCATTACATTGAGCATGCTGATACGCTTGCAGATCTTGCTCTTTCCCTGAACATTGAGAAGGCCGGAATTACTGTTCCGGTCTGGACCAAGCCTGAAGGTGAGGCAGCTGTCGCGTCTGCCCATATTGGCTTTCGGGGACATGACATGGTGGCGTTGGATGGTTTGCAGGCACATGGCCAGACGCTTTCTGTCGCAGGTCGCGGCGTAACGCAGGCCGGACGGTTAAGCAGCATCATTATTGAAGGTTTCCGTCTGGGCCGAAGCGAAGGTGACGCCCAGATTATGTTGCCGAAGGAGCCGTCCGCTCCCATTCAGATCGCTCTGGACGCTGATCCGCTGGATCTTGCACCACTTTTCGATCCAGCCTCACGCAAGGCTGCCCGGGATGCGGCAGAGGCTGCGTCACGCGAAGCAGGGAGCCCTGCCGCCGACAAGATCTCCGGTGTTGGAGATGCCTGGTCTATCGATCTGCACGCCCCGCGGGTCTATTTTGGTCCTAAAGGGCTGGTGGGGGGCGTCGTGTCGCATATCGAGTTGCGAAATGGCAGCCTGACATCGGGGCGATTTGCATTGGATGCCCCATCGCGTGTGAGAGCCGTTCTGGCGGATACAGGCCGGAGGCAGCCCTTCGTTCTGGATGTGGACAATCTGGGAGCACTGCTGAAAGGGCTGGGCTTATATGATCGGATCGGCGGCGGTGCAGCACATCTGGATGGGAATTTCCTGCGCGAGAAAGCTGGCACGTCGGGCCTGGGGCTGGGACTTCCGCCCTTCCGGGGGCAGCTGGAAATCGGGCCGTTCCAGTTCCTTCAGCCGCCCTTTACCCTGACAGCCGTTTCCGATCTTTCCCCGCTGCACTGGTCGCAAAGCCGCACGGATCGTTTCAGTGTAAGCCACGTGTCCACGAAGATTGCTCTGGAAGGGCGAAAGCTCGTCCTGCGCGATGGAACAATCGGTAATCAGGCTCTTGGCGCCACTGTAGAAGGGCCGGTGGATCTGGATACGTCAGCGTTGGCTCTGCATGGCACTATTGTGCCGCTCTTTGGCCTGAACGCGCTGCCGGGGAAGCTGCCGGGGATCGGGCATATTCTGGCGCCAGAGAAGGGCGGCGGTGTGTTGGCCGCGACATTTGACGTGACGGGTGTTGTTGGTCAGCCTGAGTTGACCGTCAATCCGCTTTCCATGCTTCTTCCTGGAGTTTTGCGGAAAATTCTCCAGTAGGCGCTCTTCCTTAAAGTCACAGCTGTTCCGAAATATGTACGGGAGTTCTATGATCGTTCCCGTATCAGGAGGCAGCCATGGCGGACATGACAGATCTGTTCGGGACAAATCCCGGACCTGCGGGGCGTGAGCCGCCGTCCCGTGGGAACACGCAGTCTGCTCGGCAGCCTTCACCGCCCCGCCCTATCGAGGCGCCAAAAATACCCGCTCGTCCGCCTTCACGAACGCAGCCCCTCGCAGATCGTTTGCGCCCGAAAACACTGGAAGAGGTGCGCGGACAGGATCATCTGCTGGGACCAGAAGGTACTCTGACGCGAATGCTTGCCCGGGCCACGTTGTCCAGTCTCATCCTATGGGGTGGTCCCGGCTGCGGCAAAACGACCATTGCGCGCCTGCTGGCAGGCAAAGCCAATCTTCATTATGCACAGATTTCGGCTGTTTTTTCTGGTGTGGCTGAATTGCGCAAAGCCTTTGAAGAGGCGGATCGGCGTCAGGACGTAACAGGCCGTGGCACGTTGCTTTTCGTGGATGAAATCCATCGGTTCAACCGGGCGCAACAGGATGGATTCCTGCCGTATGTCGAGCGCGGGACGGTCGTGCTGGTGGGGGCGACGACAGAGAATCCATCTTTCGCTCTGAACGCCGCGCTTTTATCCCGGTGTCAGGTTCTGGTGCTGAACCGGCTGGACGATGCCAGTCTGGAAGCGTTGCTGACGCATGCGGAAAAAGACGTAGGCCATCGCCTGCCGCTGGATCGGGAAGCGCGTGCCAGCCTTCGGGCAATGGCGGATGGCGATGGACGCTACCTGTTGAACATGGTGGAGCAGCTGGTTGTTTTAGACCCTGACAGGGAACTGACCCCGAAAGATCTTGCGGCTATCCTGTCCCGACGGGCCATTCTGTATGACCGTGATCGGGAAGAGCATTACAATCTCATTTCTGCACTGCACAAATCCCTGCGGGGGAGTGATCCGGATGCAGGGCTGTACTGGTTCGCCCGGATGCTCGAAGGTGGCGAAGATCCGCGGTATATTGCCCGACGCCTGACCCGGTTTGCAGCGGAAGACGTCGGTCAGGCGGACCCGAATGCTCTGCCGATGGCTGTAGCCGCCTGGCAGACCTACGAGCGGCTGGGGTCGCCGGAAGGTGAGCTGGCTCTGGCGCAGGTTGTGGTCCATCTGGCGACGGCGCCCAAGTCGAATGCGGTGTATATGGCTTACAAGGCCGCACGGAAGCTGGCCCGTGAGACGGGAAGCCGTATGCCGCCGTCTCATATTCTCAATGCCCCGACGACGTTGATGAAAGACATTGGCTACGGGAAGGGCTACGAGTACGACCATGATTCCGAAGACGCATTTTCGGGACAGAATTATTTCCCGGAGGGCATGGAGCGGGTCTCGCTCTATCAGCCGACAGACCGGGGTTACGAGGGCCGTATCAGAAAACTTCTGGACATACGGGCCGCCAAAAGGGCATCCCGCGATCCATGAAAGTTTCCAACCGCATTGTAACCGAAGACGAAGCCGATCTGCGCCTCGATCGCTGGTTCAGACGTCACTACCCCAATCTCACTCAGGGCGCGCTCCAGAAGCTGTGCCGTAAAGGCCAGATCCGCGTTGATGGTGGCCGGGTCCAGAGCAACGCACGTCTTGCTCCTGGGCAGAGCGTGCGTATTCCGCCGCTGCCGGACATGACCCGTCAGGCCCCGCTGCCGCCGCCAGATCCGATGCTTGTGCGCGAAATCGAGAAGATGGTGATCTATCAGGATGATCATCTTCTGGTGCTGGACAAGCCATCTGGTCTGGCTACGCAGGGTGGCCCGGGTATCACCAAGCATGTGGACATGATGCTGGATGGCCTGCGCAAGGAAGACGAAGACCGTCCGCGCCTTGTGCATCGGATTGACCGGGATACGTCCGGTATTCTCCTGATTGCGCGTACGCCTGGTGTCGCTGCCAAACTGGCAGCAGCATTCCGTGGGCGTGATGTTGGTAAGACCTACTGGGCGATTGTTGTCGGCCGTCCGGCGCAGGCGTCTGGCATTATTGATCAGCCCCTGGCCAAAATCGGTGCGGGTGGTGCTGCTCTTGTCGTGGCGGCATCCCGCGGTGAAGAAGATGCGGTTTCCGCCAAGAGCGAATACGAGACGATCGATTCTGCGGGAAAGAAGTTTTCCTGGCTCGGCCTGTCTCCGCTGACGGGACGGACGCATCAGCTTCGTGTGCATTGTGAGTCTCTGGGCACGCCGATTGTGGGTGATCCGCGCTACGGTGGGAAAACTGCTCATCCGGAAGGCTTTATCGATAAGCTGCATCTGCATGCCCGTCAGCTGGACATTCCGCATCCGGCGGGCGGTCGTCTGATCGTGACGGCACCACTGCCGCCGCATATGCGTGAAACTTTCCGTTCACTCGGGTTCGTGCCGGGCGATACACCAGCGCCGAAGCGCATCAAGGGAAGCAGAGGGCCTGCAAAATGAGGAAACTCACTGGCGCGCTCATCGGGGTCATCGTTGCCTTCGTGGGCGTCAGCATTGCTGCACATGAGCTGATTGATCAGGATGCGCTGCGCCAGCGTGTGGCCGAGGCTCTGAAAAAAGAGACGGGTCTTTCGATGGTGGTGAAAAGCTCCACCATCCAGATCCTGCCATGGCCGTCTTTCGAGGCGCGCAATCTGGTGTTGCAGCGCCCGGGCCATGCACCGGTGTTTCAGGCCAGGGCCGTGCATGCAGGTCTTTCTGTTCTGGCGCTTCTTCACCGCGAGGTCCGCTTTCAGGATTTCGTAGTAGATGGCGCCACGCTCTCGCTGGAGCGTGATGCGGACGGGAATGCCAACTGGACGTTCAGTCAGCCATCGCGTTCAGACGCAGGCGGCGCAGAGGCTCCGTTGCCGGTTCGACAGCATGTTGGTGAGCGCGTGCAGGCTCACTGGGATCTTTCTCTGGATGCTTTGCATCTGACGAACAGCACCGTGAGCTGGCGCGACCAGGCTCAGAAAATGAGCGGTAGCTTCCAGATTGGCACGATGGATCTGGCTGGTCTGCGAAGCCAAAGCCCTTGGATCAACTTGCAGGGGAGTCACGGCGGAACCCCCTTCACGGTGCAGGGACATGTGGGTGATCTGGCCCTTTTGCGCTCCGGCGCAAAGCCATGGACTTTCAGTCTGGGCTCGACGCTTGGAACGGATGCCAAGCGCGACTGGCTGAATGTGGACGGTCAGATTCATGATGCATCGAATCTGCGCGGCCTCGTTCTGACCGCGCAGGGAGAATGGCCTAATCTGCAGGATGCTCATCGCCTGTTTCCTCATGCCAGCTTGCCTGACATGCGTGGACTTGGTGGAGACATCACAGTGCAGGGTGATGCCGGGCAGGTGGCAAATGCGACCTGGACCGAGAAGGCGCGGGTCTTACTGGCGAGTCTGGCACCCAGCCGCATCCATTTGCATGTTGCGGGTCTGACAGTTCGTGGAGCAGCGGTGAGTAATCTGCACCTTGATGCTGATGCAGCATCTGCGCCGCTTTCGGTTGCCGCAGATGTGCTGTGGCGCGATACGGGCTGGAGAATTCTTGGTAAAGCCGGAACCCTCGAACAGGTTGATCTCGCAAGACGTGATCATTTCCATACGGAAGTGCCTGTCGAGGCTGAACTGCGGTCCATGCCGCTGTCTCTGTCCACCGCGTTGAATGTTGAAGGCGCGACGCCGCCCATTAATGCTCAGGATGATGCCAAAGTAACGGTCTCCGGCACGGTGGGAGCCGAAAAGAGTCATCTGGTGGTGCAGGGCGGGGCCAAGGCGCTTCATCTGCCGCGCGTTCTTTTGCATGACGTTTCACTTCAGGGCACGGTCAGCAGTAAAGGGCTGAGTGAAGCTACGCTGGATGATATGGCTTTCAAGAGCCGCGAGGCAGACTTCGATGGCGCCCTTCATCTTCTGACTGATGAAAACTCTACGCCGCTCCTCAACGGGCATCTGCATGCAACCCAGCTTGATCTGGATGCGATGAGAGATGTCTGGCTGAAGGATGTGAAAGCAACTGCTCAGCAGCCTGCGAAAGCTCCGCCTGCGACCATTCCGGGAGCGACGGGGACCGTAGAAAAAGCAGCGACACAGCCTGTTCAGATGCAGGATCAGTCTTCTGTTCCCGCCGTGTCTGACGCTGGTGTTGTGGAAAGCGCGACTGTGCCTTCATGGGTCAAGCGTCTGCGGGCCCAGGACCTTGACCTTCATCTGACGCTCGACCGGGTTGTGTTCTATGGACATGACTACACCAACCTGGCCACGCACCTGACCCTGTCAGACGGTCATCTGCGCCTTGAGCCGATTTCCGGGCAAGGGCAGGGGCTGACCTTATCGGGACAGGCGGATCTGGATGCATCCCATCTGCCAGTCACAACTCATTTGACGTTCCAGCCTTTGGTACTCCCGATCGGTCTTCTGGAAGAGGGGCTGGGGCTGCCATTGCTGCTTCAGGGGCCAGTCCAGCTTGTGGGGGAAGTGTCGGGTCAGGGCCAGACGGTTGAGGATTTGCGGCAGTCTTTGAGCGGGCATCTGGGCGTCTCCATGGTGGACGGGAAAGTGGACAGCCAGATCCTGGGCCGCATTGCTGGCCCAGGCGCGGATTCCCTTCTGGGAAGCGGAGTGCGGCCGCTGCGTTGCATTGGTCTGCACATGGCGCTTGCCAACGATACAGCCACGCTGGACACGATTGGGCTCCAGTCTGGCCGGTTCTCTACGGCTGGGCATGGTGAGGTCCGTCTGGGATCGCAGGAAATCCAGTTGCATCTCGTGCCCAGTATCGACTTCGAAGGCGCCGGCGCTTCCACCCCTGTTATCGTAACGGGCACCTTGTCTGCGCCACAGGCGAAGCAGGACAGGGATGCCGGCGGCCGATTCCAGCTTTCGATTGGTGGGGAAGCCCCGACTGATCCCTGCACAGCCGCGCTTGCGGCTGCCCGTGAAGGGCAGGCTGGACCGCCGCCGTCCGAGCAGTCTCATCATCACAACAAAGCGGGTGACATTCTGCGCGCGCTGGGAGTTCTCCATTGAGCAGCCGCAAACGATTCTGGCAGAGCGTTTCAGTTGGGAAGCGCGACGGGTTGTTCTCTCCTGAGTTGGACGGGCGGCCTATCCGGCTTCCTCAGGGAACTATACTGGCCGTTGCCTCGCCGTCCCTGGCGCAGGCGATTGCCGCAGAATGGGAGGCTATTCCAAAGGATGCCTCCTTTACGCCTGAACAACTCTCCATGACCCGCGTTGCCGGAACCATGATCGAGCGGATTCGCCCGGATCTGATTGAGGCGCGGGAAGCGCTTCTACGATTGGGTCTGGATGACGGGCTCTGCTATCGCAAAGGACCTGCCGATTCGACGGTTGAGCGTGTCTTTGCCTGGCTGGCGACGCAGGGCATTCGTCCGGAAGTAACAGACGGGCTTATGCCTGTAACGCAGTCTGGCGATTACGTGACCGGGCTGGAGCGCCTGCTATCCCGCCAGGGAGAAACGGAGCTTGCGGCATTGGGTGTGCTGACGCAGTGCTTTGGAAGCCTTCTGTTGTCTCTGGCGCTGCTTTACGACGCGATCAGCTTGGAAGAGGCGGTTTTTGTCGCAAATGCTGATGAACGGCAGCAGCTTCTGGTCTGGGGACAGGACGATGAGCTGATTCGCATCATGGCAATTCGGGAAAAAGATGCTGCGGAAACCGTTCAGTTTCTAAAGTTGGCCCGAAACACCTGATTTCCCGGTTTAGGGCATGATCTTGCCATAATCGGGGCGCATCTGGCGCTGTGACAGAACGAGATGATTAGTGACTGGCTTCCAAGGGGAGTTATGACGCAGTTTCCGCTCTGTCTTGTAACGTTAGAGTTGAGGAAGATATGTCGGTATCCGTTAGTCGCCCCATGCGTCACATGGGTACACGTCTTGTAGCGAAGTGCTCGATGGGGGCATGGCTTCTGCTTGCGGCAACGCCGATTATTGTCGTGGTTTGCGCTATCCACGGTTGAGGCTTCCATAGCCTCACAGTTTATTTGCCTGACTTGTCATTCTGATTGTGGTGACATGAAAAAGCCCACTTCAACAGGGAAGCGGGCTCTCTTCAAAAACGGAAATGGCTGAAGACGCTCAGGCGTCTCCGTTGTCCGGTACCATGATGCTCACAGCCGCCGTTGCAGCAATGCCCTCTTCGCGGCCTGTAAAGCCCAGACGCTCGGATGTCGTAGCCTTCACAGAGATACGGCTGACATTGACCTGAAGGAGCTCTGCCAAACGCTCCTGCATGGCCTTGGCATGCGGGCCGATCTTCGGGCGCTCGCAGATCAGGGTAATGTCAGCGTTGACGAGAAAGCCACCACGGGCACGGATACGTTCGCCAGCGTGGATGAGGAAGCGGGCGGAATCCATATCTTTCCACTCGTTGTCAGTCGGCGGAAAATGACGGCCAATATCGCCCTCAGCCAGCGCACCATAAATGGCGTCACATAGCGTATGGATGCCAACATCGGCGTCTGAATGACCGGCCAGACCCTTCGTATGGGGAATTTCAATGCCGCAGAGGATCAGCTTGCGGCCTTCCTCGAATGCGTGGACGTCATAGCCAAGCCCAACGCGGGGCAGCAGGTTGCCGTCGATTACACCTTCAAGACGCATCAGATCCTCCGCAACTGTCAGTTTGATATTGTTGTCCGAGCCCTGAACGATGGCGACCGGATGGCCTGCATGTTCCAGTAATGCGGCATCATCGGTGCGGGCATCACGTTGGGTTCGGTGAAGTTCGAGCAGGGTCGGGAAGTGAAAGCCCTGCGGGGTCTGTGCGCGCCACAGGCCTTCACGAGAGACGGTATCGACAATGATACCGTTTTCTACCTTCTTGATCGTATCGCTGACCGCAACGGCAGGGATAACACCGGCATGGGCCTTCAGTGCTTCAATGACGTTCTGAACCACCTCGGGTGGCACGCAGGGACGTGCTCCGTCATGGACAAGCACGAGATCTGGTGGCTCTGCCAGACTGGCGAGCGTTTCCAGTCCATTGCGCACACTGTCATGGCGTTCTGCACCGCCTGATACGGGCGGCAGAACATTCAGCCCGGCCAGACTGTCAGCCAGCAGTGGGTCATCTCCTACGGGAAGCAGGATATCCACGTGTGGAAGCAGAGCTTCAGCGGCACGGCGGATGACGGGTTTTCCCCGCAGCATCCGGAATTGCTTGCTGGAGCCCTCACCTTCGGGCGAGCCAGCTGCAAAGCGCCGGCCACGACCGGCGGCGAGAAGAAGGGCAGCAATACGCATGCGCGCAGGAATGGGCTGCCAGGCGCGCAACGTCAAGGGTAGGTGTCAGGAGTTAGTGCAGCAGCCCGGCTTCGTGGGGGCTGTCGAGGCTGAACGCAGGGATTTGTACGTCAAAGCGCTGGCCTGAAACGGGTTCGAGCATGTGGTACGTGCCGCGCATGAAACCACTTGGTGTGGTGAGCATCGCGCCAGACGTATAATCATACTGGTCTTTCGAACCAATGATGGGCTGTTCCCCAACAACGCCATCTCCGTGAACGTGCTCAGTCCGTCCAAGGCCATCCACAATTTCCCAACTCCGGGAAATCAGCTGGAAGGTGTCCTTCCGACCATTTTCAATGCAGATATGATACGCCCACGCAAAGCGGTGGTCTTCCGGCTGGGACTGGTCGTCCAGCCAGAACGTGCGGACGGTTACGGTCACGTCGTCCGTTATCTGGCTGAAACGGGGGGCGTTTTCCATGGCTTCGGCCATTGCCGCTTCCGGATCAGCCAGGAGATGGGGTTGGGATGACTTGTCAGGCATAACGCCATTCTAATGTCATCCCGCGCCTTTGTCAGGAAAACTTATTTTGCAGCGTGAGCAGCGGCGGCACCGGCGGTGACGTCTGCAATCAGATCGGCTGCATCTTCCAAACCAACGGAAAGACGAATCACCCCGTCGGTGATGCCCAGACGTGCGCGTTCATCTTCGCCAACACGCATATGCGTCGTGGTTGCCGGATGCGTGGCCAGACTGCGGGCGTCACCCAAATTGTTGGAAATTGCGATGAGACCGAAGGCGTTGAGGCATGCGAAAGCGCCGGCCTTGCCGTTCTCGACTTCGAAAGCGACGAGAGATCCACCGTTGCTCATTTGCTTCTGAGCGAGTTCATGCTGCGGGTGATCGCTACGGCCTGGATAGCGGACATTCACGACCCCCGGCAGGCCAGCAAGTGCATCTGCGACATCTGCCGCATTGCGCGCCATGGCTTCGGTCCTAAGCTTGAGAGTTTCCAGCCCCTTCAGCAGCACCCATGCATTGAACGGAGACAGCGCGTTACCCGTGTTGCGGGTGAAGGGCTGGAGGGTCTCTTTGATCCACTTGTCGCTGCCCAGAACAGCGCCACCTAGAACACGGCCCTGACCATCAATGTGCTTCGTGCAGGAATACAGCACGACGTCAGCACCGAGCTTGAGGGGAGACTGCCCGATGGGGGATGCGAACACGTTGTCCACCATCAGTAGTGCGCCTGCTTTGTGAGCCAGGTCTGCGATGCGCTGGATATCGAGAACGTCCAGCATTGGGTTGGACGGGCTTTCAATCAGAACAGCGGCTGTCGGGCGGGACAGCGCGAACTCCCATGCCTCATAGTCATCACCATCGACCAGTTCCGTCTCAATGCCGTAGCGCGGCAACAGACTGGTGACGATCCAGTAACAGGACCCAAAGATGGCGCGGGATGCGACGACGCGCTCCCCGGTTTTCACATGGGCCAGAAGAGCCGAAGAAACGGCACCCATGCCTGTAGAGGTCGCAATGCAGGCTTCAGCCCCTTCGAGCAGAGCGAGACGCTCCTGCAACGTGTCGACAGTAGGGTTGCCGAAGCGGGAATACTGGAAGTGCTCAACGTCACCGGTAAACGTCGCCGCAGCCTGTTCGGCGCTGTCGTAGACAAAACCGGACGTCAGGAAGATGGCTTCGGACGTTTCACCGAATTCAGTGCGGTTCGGTGCGTCGTGCAGGAGACGGGTGGCAGTACGCCAGTTTTCTGAAGACATAAATCAGTCCCTCCATAAGGTTTCCACCCGGATAGGCGGAAAGCATGTGGCGGGCCGTGGAAGTCCTGGGAAATCTTGGATGGAAAACCGCAGGGCCTCTTTAGCGCAGTTATTTATCCTCGCCGCAAGCCGGCCGCTCAAATCACGAGGATGAAACGGTCTTTATGGCCATTCCACGAGCGGACTATGGGCCGAGGAGTAGTTTTGCGTCAACACCCCTTCGGCATGGATTGCAGAGGCGCGAAGGGGGGGATATAAGCAGCGACGTCGCGGGTGTAGTTCAATGGTAGAACGGCAGCTTCCCAAGCTGCATACGAGGGTTCGATTCCCTTCACCCGCTCCAGACTTTCCTGAAAATTGTCAGTTCGGCCTATTTATTTTGGGCATTGGTGGCGCGCTGAGCGTGTCCTGATACTCGTTGCCGTCCCAGATCCACTTGTCGTTCTTGCCGACGAGAAGGTCATGCATGCCTTTATGGCGTGTGGGGAGAACGGAAATATCGCCGTTCACGGAATCCAGAACTGTTTTCCAGCTGTCGTTGTGGCGCAGATAGACGGATGTGGTGCAGCCAGCAGATCCGCAGAGACGGGCTGACTGAAGCTGAACGAACAGGGCTTCGTCATTCTTGCCAGCAGAGAGCGGGGCAGACCCGACGAGCACGACCGGCTGATCATGATGCTTGGCAGCATCTTCCAGATCGTCCGTGTTCAGTTTGCGGGCATCGATATCAAGCTGCGTGCCGGGATGGGCAGACAGGATGACCGGTGCGGCCCCTGCGCTGACGGCATTCGCCTGACGCGTGTGATGCGTCCGGTGATGTGTTGTCGCAGCGCTCACCGTAGCGGCGACCGAGAAGGCTGAGACTGTGAGCAGCGCCAGATGGCGAAGCCGGATACGGGAAAGAATCTGCTGGATCGTCATGATGTTATTCTTAACACGGAATTAAGCCTGTCGATCCATCGGAGATTTCAGGTTTATTCGTGGCGAAGGGTGATAACCAGCACATCACGATAGGCAGGTTTGTCTGCATCCTGTGGTGTGACGGCTGTAACGCCATGGTAAACGCGATGATCGTCCACGATCGCAGCATCAAATGGCTTGGTCAGGGTGAATGAGCCCAGAAGATCTTTCTGGTCATCATGGATTGTCGTCACACCCTGCTCAACGTTATGGCGGCCGATCATCAGGACGAGCACCCAGTCCACACCGTCGCGGTGCATGCCTTCCGGGGTGGGGCGCCCTTCACTGTCAGGATTTGCTTCAATCCGGAACTGGTGAACCTCTGCATGCCATGTTTCGGGCCGTGATTCGGAGGGTGTCAGGGCATCTGCGAATCGGCCAATTGTCCGAATGGCTGCCAGCATGGCGGGATGAGTGGCAATCGCGTCTTCAATCGGGCCGAACCAGCGCTCGATGCCGCCATTGAGCAGGTTGTGATCCCGGCTTTGATAGTGGGGCTGATTTGGTTTGCGCGTGATGTTTTCGGAACTGACCGTAAATGTCGCATAGCGACGGCGCCGGTATCGGCCCCCATCGGCCATGTAGAGATCAAGGCCGAGGTCGTTCCAGCTGGCGGCAAAACTGTCCCAGTCTGTCAGGCCTTCGTGCTCCAGAAGCGGACGCATGGTATCCGCCTGGAGGAACTTGAAGCCCTTGTCAGACAGGACGTTTTCGACCCGCTGCATGGTCTGATCGAACGTGGAAGGCAGATGTGCGTCGGTCATGTCCGCTCACTTGGTGATGCCACGGCCCGACGGTCACATCTGTCGGGCGATTTCAGGCGCCGAGGTCTGGCTTTACGGGAGAAAGATGCTCTTTCACCGTTATGCAAGCCGTCTTTACCAGGCCCACGATACCAGCCTGATGCTGGCGGTACAGCCCCTCGTGAATAAGGCGCGCAAACAGACCAGACACCAGACCGCCACCGAAGCTGCGATTGGCATCCAGCATGCCCCAGCCGTTATAATCGCCGAGGGCCACGACGGCACCGCGATCATTATAGACGAATGGTGCAGGTGTCTGACCGGCAACGATCTGCGGCAGGACGCGCCCAACATACTGGCCTTGCTGGCGGGCAGCCTGAGCCGTTGGGGCCACTGGTGCAGCATCAATGCGGGCGCAGTCGCCAATCGCAAAGATCTTGGCGTCTTCAGTTGTCTGAAGCGTCTGTGTCACACCAAGCTGTCCTGCACGGCCGCGTTCCAGGCCATCAAAGAGGCCTGTGGCATCAGAGGCGCGAACGCCGGCAGCCCAGACCCGAAGGGTCGCAGGAATCTGCTCGCCGGACTTGAGATTAAAGCCATGCTCGTCTGCGCCAACAACCATGGCGCCCGTACGCACAGAAATGCCAAGCTTTTCGAGCTGGCTGGCTGCTGCCGTGGACACGGCTTCCGGGAAGGCGGGAAGGATGCGCGGCCCGGTTTCAATCAGGACAGCATCCAAGCCCGTTTTGCGGACTGACGGGCCAAGGCCGGGCGCTTCATCAATGGCTTTGCAAAGCTCGGCAGCGAGCTGAACACCCGTGGCGCCACCACCAACAATACCGAGGCTCAGTTTTTGACCAGCAGCGCGCGCTGCCTGAAGAGCCTTGCGGAATTCGGAGTACAGAGTGTCTGCGTCATTGAGGCTGTCAATGAAGCGACAGTGATCGAGAATGCCTGGAATACCAAAATCATTGGCGCGGGAACCCAGCGCGACAACCAGATAGTCGTAGGGGAGGGTGCTTCCGTTTTCGAGCGTAACTGTCTGAGCGGTACGGTCAACGGCGGTGGGCAGGCTCTGGACAAAACTGAAACCGAATTTTCCAGCAGTTTCTGCGAAAGGAATACAGTTGCCGTCGTGCTGCATCGTGCCTGCTGCAAATTCATGCAGTGAAGGCTTCCAGTAATGGACCGGGCTGCGGTCAACGAGTGTCACGGCTATGTTGTTTCGGCGACCAAGGGCCGTAGCAGCCTCAAGACCTCCGACACCGCCACCGAGAACAACGACACGAGTTGCAGCAGACATGGACAGTTTCCTCATACCAAGCGCCCGCCAATTGGAGCGATACCTGTGCTAACGGGAGGCGGAGGGCTGCACAACCCCCGCTCCCGCTCTCGTGTTGATCGCTCTAGCTGCGGTAAGAACCATTGATGTCGATGTAGCCATGCGTCAGGTCACACGTCCACACGCGGGCCTGTCCATCATCAAGCCCCATATCGACTGTAATTTCGATGTCCTGGCCCTTCATGTGCGCGACGACGGGGGCTTCATCGTAGTTTTCGACAACGCCACCATCGCGCGCGATCCAGGTCCCGCCGATGGCAACGGACAGAAGGTCACGGTCTGCGGGTTCACCACTCTTACCTACAGCCATCACGACACGGCCCCAGTTTGCGTCTTCACCAGCGATGGCTGTTTTGACCAGTGGCGAGTTAGCAATTGAAAGCGCAATGCGATGTGCGGAAAGATTGGAGTCCGCACCGGTGACTTCAACGCGGATCTGCTTTGTCGCCCCTTCGCCATCCCGGACAACCAGCAGGGCAAGCTCCAGAAGCAGGTCATTCAGGGCGAGGGTAAATTCGGCGAGAGCGGGATCGTTGACGTCATCAACGGCCGGATTATCGGCCAGGCCGGTTGCGAACAGCATCAGGGTGTCTGACGTGGAGGTGTCCGAATCGACTGTGATGGAGTTGAAACTCTGCGCGCAGCCAGAGGCCAGAAGGGACTGGAGCACATTCTGAGGAAGCTTCGCGTCTGTCGCGACATAGGCCAGCATCGTGGCCATGTCGGGGGCGACCATTCCAGAACCCTTGGCAATACCCTGAAGGCGAACTGGCTTGCCACCAATCGTCACGTCGCGACGGGCGGCCTTGGGGAAGGTATCCGTCGTCATGATGGCACGGGCAGCCTGTGCCCAGTTATCTTCCGAGAGGCCAGCCTGTGCGGCGGGCAGGGCCGCAATAATTCTGTCCTGTGGAAGTTTTTCCCCAATGACGCCTGTCGATGAGAGGAAAACGTCCTGCGGGGGGCAGTCGAGCAGCTTACTCACCGCGTCTGCACAGTCTTCGCAGGCCTGAATGCCGGCCCGTCCTGTGAAGACGTTGGCGTTTCCGGCATTGACCAGAAGAGCGCGCGCATAGGGAGTTGTCTGAGCCTGGCGGCACCACAGGATGGGTGCGCCAGGGCAGGCGTTCTTGGTGTAAACGCCTGCGACAATCGTGCCGGGGACAAATTCCGCGAGCATCAGGTCTGTTCGTCCCTGATAGCGGACGCCCGCGGCGACGGCGGAAAGCCGAACACCAGCAACCGTTGAAAGGTCCGGGAGAGGACGGGCCAGCGGAGAGACGGGGATCGGCTTTGCCATGGTCTTAGTCTTACTTCTTGACTGGAGCCGGTGCCGGAGCGGCCGTGACCGGCTTGCCCTGTGCGTCGAAGTGAACAACCTTCACCTGGGATTCAGCCTGCTGAACGATCTGGCGAACCTTCTCGCGGATCAGTTCCTGACGGACCTGATCATGGATCTGGTCAAAGCTCGGGATCGGAGCTGTGCGGGAGCCCAGAACCTGGATCACGTGGTAACCGTACTGCGTGTGAACCGGCGTCTGGGAGATTGTGTTCGGCTTCATGGAGAAAGCGGCTTCAGAGAAAGCCGGCAGCATGTCGCCCTTCTTGAACCAGCCCAGATCGCCACCATTGGCACCAGCGGAGCCCTTGTCCTTGGACAGCTGGCCAGCAAGCTTGGCGAAATCAGCACCCTTGTTGAGCTGGGCGATGATGTCCTTGGCCTGAGCTTCCGTTTCCACGAGGATGTGGCGAGCATGGACTTCCTGCTCTGGCTTCTGGTTGGCGTAATGCGTCTGGTAGTAGTCGTGCAGGGCAGCATCCGTGATCTGCGGGCCAACCTTGGTCTCAAGGTAAGCATTTTGCAGCGCGCTATTGGCGGCGTTCTGCATGGCTTCCTTGACTTCAGGCTTGTTGCTCAGGCCTTCCTTGCCAGCGGCAATCTGGATTGCCTTCTGATCGACGAGCTGATTGACCAGCAGCGGGATCAGCATGGACGGCTGAAGCTGACGAGCCTGCGGCGGCAGGTTGCCAGCAGCCTGCTGAACATCACCCAAGGTAATTTTTTCGCCGTTAACGGTTGCAATCACCATGTCCGGGTTCGGAGCAGGTGCAGCAGCCGGGGCCGGAGCGGTTGCAGCAGGTGCGGCCGGAGCAGCAAATGCGAGGGGAGCCGAAACCGACGTGCCAGCCAGAAGAGCTGCAAAGGCGAGAGTGGAGCGGGAAAGCCGCATGAAAATACCTCGGACTATAAAGAATAAGAAAAACCGAATGGACTGCACCATGACAAAGGCCGCTCAACCCTGCAAGTGCGCGCACCCTTACCATTCCGTCACGTAGCGGAAATGGGTATTTTGAGGGCCTTCTCTGGTCCCTCTCCATTGACCCATGGGCACACGGGTCCTATCTCCACCTGACGTGAAAATCGTCATTGCCTGGTTTGGGAGGTCTTTCCGATGGTGGAAAGAGCTTTTCCGGCCGGGTGCTCGGCATCTCAAGGTTCAGCATGTTCGCACGCCTCGCACGCGCCCTTTTCGGCTCCGCCAATGATCGTTCGCTCAAGGCGTATCAGCGCCGTGTGCCGGAGATCAACGCTCTGGAGCCCACGGTTCAGGGGCTCAGTGACGAGCAGCTTCAGCACAAGACTATAGAGTTCAAGGAGCGGGTCGCCCAAGGCGAAACCCTTGATAAACTGCTGCCTGAAGCTTTTGCCGTCTGCCGTGAGGCCTCCCGCCGTGTTCTGGGCAAACGTCATTTTGACGTGCAGCTGATCGGCGCGATGGTTCTGCATGACGGTCGCATTGCGGAAATGCGGACTGGTGAGGGCAAGACCCTTGTTGCAACGCTGGCTGTTTACCTGAACGCGCTGTCCGGCAAGGGCGTGCATGTTGTGACGGTGAACGATTATCTGGCCCGTCGTGATGCCGAGGAAATGTCTGTTCTTTACAGCTTCCTTGGTCTGACAACCGGCGTGATCATCCCGAATCTGGGTGATGAGGAACGTCGTGAAGCTTACGCAGCAGATATTACTTACGGAACGAACAACGAGTTCGGGTTCGATTATCTGCGCGACAATATGAAATATTCGCTCGGCGATATGGTGCAGCGTCCGTTCAACCACGCGATCGTGGATGAGGTGGATAGCATCCTGATCGACGAAGCCCGGACGCCGCTGATCATTTCTGGCCCGGCAGATGACAGCTCCGACCTTTATCGGACTGTTGATGCGGTTGTGGCCAAGCTAGTGCTGGAGCCGGAAGCTTACGATAAGGATGAGAAGCTGCGCAGTGTTACGCTGACGGAAGCTGGCTCACACCGTATCGAAGAGCTCCTGAACCAGGACGGTGTTCTGCAGGAAGGCGGCCTGTACGACATTCATAACGTGGCTGTTGTTCACCACGTTCAGCAGTCGCTTCGCGCCTATACGCTGTTCACGCGGGATGTTGATTACATCGTCCGTGACGGCAAGGTGATCATCATTGATGAATTCACCGGACGTATGATGGATGGCCGTCGTTATTCCGATGGCCTGCATCAGGCGCTTGAAGCGAAAGAGCACGTCGAGATCCAGCAGGAAAACCAGACGCTCGCATCCATCACATTCCAGAACTACTTCCGCCTGTATCCGAAGCTCTCCGGCATGACGGGTACGGCTATGACGGAAGCGGATGAGTTTGCGGAAATCTATAACCTGACGGTTGTTGAAATTCCGACGAACCGTGCCGTCAAGCGGATTGATACGGACGATGAAGTTTATCTGACTGCGGGCGAAAAATATAACGCCGTTGCAGATCTGATCCAGGAAGTGAGCGCCAAGGGGCAGCCAATCCTGGTGGGTACGACGTCTATCGAAAGAAGCGAGTACCTTTCCAGCATTCTGGATCAGCGCGGCATCAAGCATAGCGTGCTCAATGCGCGTCATCATGAGAAAGAAGCCAGCATCATCGCGCAGGCTGGTGCTCCGGGTGCGATTACGATTGCCACGAACATGGCGGGTCGTGGAACGGACATCAAACTGGGCGGCAACATCGAGATGCTGACCCATGCTTATACGGATGGGATCGAGGATGACGCAGAGCGTGCGCGCATCACCGAAGAAATCCGTGCAGCCGTTGAAGCCAATCATGGCGCGGTTCATGAATCCGGGGGCCTATATGTCATCGGTACGGAGCGTCATGAGAGCCGTCGTGTTGATAACCAGTTGCGTGGCCGTTCGGGACGTCAGGGCGATCCGGGTAACTCCCGCTTCTTCCTGTCCCTTGAAGACGATCTGATCCGCATTTTCTCTGGCGACCGTATGGGCGCGATGATGCAGAAGATGGGTCTGAAGGAAGGGGAGGCGATTGTTCACCCTTGGCTGAACAAGGCCGTAGAGAAGGCTCAGAAGCGCGTTGAAGCCCGTAACTTCGACATGCGCAAGAACACGCTGAAATACGACGACGTCATGAATGACCAGCGCAAGGAAGTGTATTCCCAGCGCAAGGAATATATGTCGTCCGAAGATCTGTCGGGCGTGATTGCGGAACTGCGCCTGCACACCATCGAAGATCTGGTTCACGCCCATATTCCTGAGAAATCCTTTGCCGAGGCTTGGGATACGGCTGGGCTCACTGCTGAAATTTCCCGCGTCCTGAATCTTGAGCTTCCGATCGCTGACTGGGCGAAGGAAGACGGCATGGACGCTGACAGCGTGATCGAGCGCGTGGAAGCTGAAGCCCAGAAGGCTCAGGCTGCCCGGACGGCCAATATGGGGCCGGACCTCATGCGCATGATCGAGAAGCAGGTTGTTCTCACCACGTTCGATGCCGTCTGGAAAGAGCATCTGCATGGGCTGGATCAGCTTCGCCAGGGTATCGGCCTGCGTGCGTATGGGCAGCGGGATCCGCTGAACGAATACAAGCAGGAAGCCTTCCAGATGTTCACGGCAATGCTGGATGACATGCGCCTGCGTGTGACGCAGACGATGTGCCGGATCCAGGCTGTGAGTGAGCCGCCGCCCTATCCGGTGGTCGATAGCTCAGCACACCATGAAAGCTTTGAAGCGCCGCCAGCAGCGCCCGCACTGACGCAGCCAGAGCCTGTTGTGAGCTTTGCAGCGCCGCAGGCACAGTTTGCGGCTGCGGGCTCAGTTAACGAGCCGGATGCAGCGACGCTTCAGCAGTGGTATGAAGAAACGCCGCGCAATGCGCTTTGCCCGTGTGGCTCGGGCCAGAAGTTCAAACACTGTCATGGCAGGCTCGTCTGAGCCTCTGAGACCCGTAGAGGAAGGAGCGACCGATGGCCGGTCATTCACAGTTTAAGAACATCATGCACCGTAAAGGTGCGCAGGATGCTAAGCGCGCCAAGCAGTTCGCCAAGATCCTGCGTGAAATCACGGTTGCAGCGCGGTCCGGTCTGCCTGACCCGGCATCCAACCCGCGTCTGCGTGCTGCTGTTACCGCAGCGCGTGAAGCGAATATGCCGAAAGATAACGTCGAGCGTGCCATCAAGAAGGCATCTGGTGCTGCTGGCGGCGAAGACTATGTGGAAGTGCGCTACGAAGGCTACGGCCCGGCTGGCGTGGCGATCATCGTCGAAGGTCTGACTGACAACCGGAACCGGACGGCCGGTGAAGTTCGGGCAGCGTTCTCCAAGCATGGTGGTTCGCTGGGTGAATCGAACTCCGTGTCCTTCATGTTCCAGCGTCTGGGTGTTGTGACGTATCCGGTCGATGCCGCCTCTGAAGACGAGATGCTGGAAGCCGCCATTGAGGCTGGTGCGGATAATGCCGTGCTGACCGAGGAAGGGCACGAGATCACCTGCGAGATGGAGAACTTCTTCGCAGTGCGTGACGCTCTTGAAGGTCGTTTCGGCGAGCCACAGTCCGCCAAGCTCGACTGGCGCCCGGAAAACAGCATTTCTCTGGATGAAGAGAAGGCCCGGACAGTTCTGAAGCTGATCGACGTTCTGGAAGATAACGACGATATTCAGGCTGTTTACGCCAACTTTGACCTTCCAGACGATGTGGCGCAGGCGCTCGCCGCTTGATCCGTCTGATGGGAATAGACCCCGGCCTGCGTTTCATGGGCTGGGGAATTATTGATGTGGATGGCAACCGCCTGAAGCATGTGGCCTCTGGTGTGATTGCGACAGATGGTCATGAATCGGTTCCCCTGCGGCTCTGTGAGCTGCACGGGAAACTCCAGAACCTGATCCGTGAGTATGCTCCCGCCGAAGCAGCGGTTGAGGAAACTTACGTAAACCGCAATGGCTCTTCCACGCTCAAACTCGGTTATGCCCGTGGCGTGGCGCTTCTGACGCCCGCTTACGAAGGCCTTCCGGTGGCAGAGTATGGTGCTATGACAGTCAAGAAATCTGTTGTGGGAACCGGGTCTGCCACGAAGGAGCAGGTCACGATGATGGTGAAGCGGCTGCTTCCTGGCGTCGCCATCTACAAGGCCGATGCTTCGGATGCGCTGGCTGTAGCGATCTGTCATGCTCATTATCGTGCAAGCGCGGCCTATGTAACGGCTGGAAGGCGGATGGCGTGATTGGACAGCTTACAGGGCTCGTTGGGCAGATCGAAGGAGAGCGCTGCATCGTTGACGTCAATGGTGTGGGTTATGTGGTGTCAGCGTCAACACGCACACTCTCATCTGTTCCGCAGCCTCCGGAAGTTGTGCGTCTTCTGATCGAAACCGTCGTTCGGGAGGACGCGATCCTTCTGTATGGGTTCGTGACAACGGACGAACGCGAGTGGTTCCGCCTGTTGACGACCGTGCAAGGTGTGGGCGCCAAGGTTGCGCTTGCGATCCTTTCGGCCAACTCTCCCGGTGAGCTTCTCTTGGCAATCAATGCCGGAGATCGTGGTTCTCTGACGCGGGCGGCAGGTGTCGGCCCTCGTCTTGCTGATCGAATTCTGAGCGAACTTCGTAACAAGGTTGCCAAAATGCCCGGTGGTGGCGCGTCCGCCCCGATGCCAGGCGTGGTGACCGGGCCGAGTGTTGAGAATGATGCACTTCTGGCGCTGGCTGGTCTCGGCTTTCGGCGGGCGGAGGCTTGGCCTGTTCTCAGTCGTGTTCTGGCCGAAAACGAAAATGCCTCGCTTGATCTGGCAATTCGCCTTTGCCTGAAGGATCTCGCCCGATGAGCGAATTTCGTGAAACGGATGCCGCACGCCTGCCGGACGATATTGCCGAAGGCGGCTTACGGCCTGAAACGCTCGCGGATTTTACAGGGCAAAAAGCAAGCCGTGAAAATCTGGCTATCTTCATCGAGGCAACAAAGGCCCGTGGAGATGCTCTGGATCATGTGTTGCTGCATGGACCGCCAGGTCTAGGCAAGACCACGCTGGCGCAGATTGTAGCGCGTGAACTGGGCGTTGGATTTCGGGCGACGTCTGGGCCGGTAATTCAGCGCGCTGGAGACCTTGCGGCAATCCTGACAAATCTCCAGCCTCGTGATGTGCTGTTCATCGATGAAATTCATCGTCTTCAGCCGGCGATTGAGGAAATTCTCTATCCGGCGATGGAAGATTTCCAGCTCGACCTGATTATCGGGGAAGGGCCGGCAGCACGTTCGGTGCGGATTGATCTGGCGCCATTCACGCTTGTTGCCGCCACAACCCGTGCAGGTTTGTTGGCAACGCCTCTTCGGGATCGTTTTGGTATCCCTTTGCGGTTGGTGTTCTACACGCCGGAAGAGTTGCGGGCGATCGTATCACGCGGCGCCACGAAGCTCGGGGTTCATCTGAATGATGACGGAGCAGAGGAAATTGCTCGTCGTTCCCGCGGCACGCCCCGTATCGCGGGCCGTCTTCTGCGTCGCGTTCGGGATTTTGCGCTTGTCGCGAAGAAGCCGATCATTGATCGCGCGACGGCTGATGCCGCACTTTCCCGTCTTGAAGTTGATGAGCGCGGTCTGGATGCAATGGACCGCCGCTATCTTCAGCGTATCGCAGAGCACCACCATGGTGGCCCTGTGGGTGTCGAGACGCTGGCTGCCGGTCTGGCAGAGGCGCGTGACACACTAGAAGACGTCATCGAGCCTTATCTGATTCAGGAGGGGCTCATCCTGCGGACAGCGCGGGGGCGCATGTTGGGTGAGGCTGGGTGGAGACATCTGGGCCTGAACCCGCCAGCGAGCCAGGTTGATCTTCTGTCCGGGCTCGACGACGACACGGCAGGCTGAAGAGCTACTGCCAATAAGCGGAGAAACTGATGGCAACGCATAAGATCCGTTTCCGGGTTTATTACGAAGACACGGATGCAGGTGGCATCGTCTATCATGCCCGCTATCTCGGTTTTGCAGAACGTGCGCGCAGTGAAGCCATGCGGGATGCAGGGGCTTCGGTGACGGAGCTTCTGCGCGATTTTGGTCTGGCGTTTGTCGTGCGGCAGGTTGGGGTGCGTTATCGCGCGCCGTTGCGACTCGATGATGAAATGGAAATCGAGACGGCATTGGTTGCAATGACGCCAACGCGGTTGAAACTTGAACAAACTGTTCGAAACAGCACGAATGGCAACGAAACCGCCGTCGTCATTGACGTAGAGCTGGCGTGTCTTTCTGCCGAAGCCATGAAACCTGCCAAAATTCCGCCTCGGTGGTGTGATGCTGTTCGAAAACTCGAGGCTGGAGAGGTCTGACCCACTTTCCTGTTTCCTCACGAAGTGCAATGGAGAGTCCTGACCCGTAAGGGACAGGATCTGGACAGGAGAGAACAGTGGATCATGAGGTAAGTTCGAGTGCGCTTGGGGCGGTCGGTGCGGCCGGTCTGTCGCCTCTGGACCTGTTCCTGCACGCGTCCATCGTCGTTAAGCTGGTCATGGTCGGGCTCGTCCTGTGCAGTGCAGGCGTGTGGGCGATCATTGCGGAAAAAATCCTTCTGATGCGTCGCGTCAATCGCGAAGCAACGGAATTTGAAGACCGTTTCTGGTCCGGCGGTTCGCTGGACGACCTTTACGAATCTGATGGCGCACGCCCGACTCATCCGATGGCCGCCGTGTTCGGCGCTGCCATGGGCGAATGGCGTCGCTCGGCACGTATTGTCGGAATTGATCTGGCGCGCGGTGGCGTGCGGGACCGTATCGACCGTGCCATCAACATCACCGTTTCGCGTGAAAACGACCGTCTGGGTCGTCGCGTGATTTTCCTTGCCACGATTGGCCCGGTTGCGCCGTTCGTCGGACTGTTCGGAACGGTCTGGGGTATCATGCATGCGTTCGGCTCGATCGCTGCCATGCACAACACCAACCTCTCCGTTGTGGCTCCGGGTATTTCCGAAGCTCTGTTCGCAACGGCGATCGGTCTTGTGACCGCTATCCCGGCTTATGTGGCCTATAACGTCATCAGCAACTCGCTGGACAAGTTCGCGGACCGCATGGATGCGTTCGGGACCGAATTTGCCGCCATTCTTTCCCGTCAGTCGGAAGAACGTGCGGACGAGACGTCCAGCGGGAAGGCCTGATCCATGGGGATGTCCGCTGGAGGAGGTGGGCGTATGGGCGGCCGTCGTCGGCGCCCTGCGTCTGAGATTAACGTTACGCCGCTTGTGGACGTCATGCTGGTGCTTCTCATCATTTTCATGGTGACGGCGCCGATGATGACCAGTGGCGTCAATGTCGATCTGCCCAAGACGGATGCCAGCCCGGTCAATGCTGACACCAAGCCGATCACGGTTTCCCTGCGCAACGATGGTTCGTTGTACCTGGGGGAAGACCCGATCACACCCGAGCAGCTTGTGGACCAGCTCAAGGTCCAGTCCCAGAATGATCCGAACCATCGGATCTTTGTCCGGGCTGATGCACATATCGACTATGGTCGCGTGATGCAGGTCATGGGACAGATTACGTCTGGCGGCTTTACGCATGTGGCACTGCTGGCTCAGCAGCCTCAGAGCGGCCAGTAAGAGGACACCGCAGTGGTGCGTCCACGTCGTTCGGACAGGCGTCGCTTTCGCAACGCGCTTCTGGGTTCAGTCGGTGTCCATGCGGCACTGATCCTGTACCTGGTTGTGCGGATCCCGTTCGAGAAACCACCTGAACCGCCGGAGCCTCCGGCGGTGCAGATGGAATTTGAGGAGGCAGGGCCTCCTACCCATCCCATCAAGGCTGACCATCCGGCTCCGAAGCCGGCTCCTGCGCCTGCGCCCGTGAAGAACGAGGCTCCTCCGTCTCCGACACCTCCTTTGAAGGCGCCGACGGAAGAACCGCCTCCGCCACCGCCGCCGCCGCAGCCTGTTCCGCCTACGCCTGAGACCAAGCCTCAGCCTCTGCCGCCGACGAAGCTTCCGCCAAAAATTACGGAGCCGTCGCCTGAGCCTGTTCCTGCGTCTCCGCCGAAGCCGTCTCCGCCTTCAAAGTCTGCAATGGTGGCTCCGCCGAGCCCGCAGACACAGAAGGCTGACAAGCTGCCGGATACGCCGAAGTTCTCGCATTTGACCCAGCCGAATGCGTCCAAGAATACGCAGGCGGACAGTCACTCGCTACTGGCAACGCTGGACAGTTTCCGGTCTGACCAGAAGCAGACGCATGCGCCCAAGGCGAAAGCCAACCCGCCGCAGGGTGGTGCGCCGGATGGCGGCGGTGTGCCGAATGGCGATATCACCAAGTCTCTGTCCATGGCGGATCAGAAGGCGATCGGTGGCTCCGTGCGGCGTTGCTACACGGAAGACACGGAAGCGCGGAACTATGCGAGCTTTGTCGCGCATCTGATTGTGACGGTGGATGCAACGGGTGAGGCGCGTCTTGTGAAGTATGCTCCTGATACGGCAGCGAAGATGGCGTCAGACCCATCCTATCGTGTGCTGGCGGAGCGTGCACGGGATGCGGTTCTGAGCCCGACCTGTGCCCATCTCCCCATTCCTTCCAACCTGCTAGGCCAGACGCATCAGCTGCGTTTTGTCTTCAGGCCGTAAACCCTAGAGGAATCATCATGACCTTCATTTCCGATTCCGAAGCTGATGCTCTGAGCGCGCTGCTGTCGCGCCGTTCCATCCTCGGTGCCACAGCCGCGGCTGGTAGTCTTCTTGCAACCCCGCTTTCTGCTTTTGCGCAAGGAACTGCGGCCGGTGGGGCTGGGGAAGCTGAAATTACTGTTGATCAGGCCCGTCAGGCGCCTATTCCCATTGTCATTCCGAGCTTTGGTGCCGGAATGGGGGAACAGATCTCCAGTGTCATTTCTTCCGATCTGGCTGGGACTGGCCTGTTCAAAGTGATGACAGGCGATGTGTCGCCTACGGGTACTCCAGACTTCAGTGGGCTCAAGGCACAGGGCGCGCGTGCAGCTGTTGCAGGACGTGCAATCGGGGCAGGCAGTGTTCGTGTTGAGATGCGTCTGTGGAACGTTGTGGCCGGTGAGCAGCTTCAAGGCACGGCCTACACGGCATCGCAATCCAACTGGCGCCGCATTGCCCATATCATTGCTGATGTGATCTATGAGCGGATGCTGGGCGAAAAGGGGTATTTCGATACCCGTATCGCTTATATTGCCCGTACAGGTCCGCGCCGCCATCAGATCACCCGTTTGGCGCTGATGGATCAGGACGGGTTCAATTCCCGGATGCTGACAGGCGGCCAGTGGCTGACCCTAACGCCGCGCTTCAACCCGGCGCGCGATCAGGTTGCGTTCATGTCGTATGCGAACAACCGTCCGCGCGTGTATCTGTTTGATCTGGGCTCTGGCCGTCAGCAGATGCTGGGTGAGTTTGACGGCATTTCCTTCGCGCCGCGCTTCTCTCCGGATGGAAGCCGCGTTGTTCTGTCTGCAACGCGTGGTGGTGGATCTGACATTTTTGTTGTGGATCTGGCTTCTCGCAGCAAGCATCAGATCACCAGCTCTGGTGGTGCGATTGATACCAGCCCGTGCTTCAGCCCCGATGGCAGCCAGATCGTGTTCAACTCCGATCGTGGCGGTAGCCCGCAGCTTTACATCATGGGTGCATCGGGCGGTGGTGCGCGCCGGATTTCCTATGGCTCTGGCCAGTATGGATCTCCGGTCTGGTCACCTCGTGGCGATCTTATTGCCTTTACCCGCATTGGGCATGGTGGCTTCTCTCTGGGCGTCATGAACCCGGATGGTACGGGCGAACGTATCCTGACGCAGGGCTTTACTGTTGAATCTCCGACGTTCTGTCCGAATGGCCGCGTGCTGGCGTTCTGCCGTCAGAGCGCTTCGGGTGCGGGCGGTGCCGGATTTGCGTCTGGCATTGGTACAATTGACATCACGGGCTTCAATGAGCGCCCAATCCGCACGGCAACAGGTGCGTCTGACCCGGCTTGGTCTCCATTGAACGGCTGATCAGCTTTTTTCCTCCCCGTTGGCAACGATCAACGGGGAGTATTTTGCCCTGAACAGATCTGGAGCGTTCGCTCGATCACACAGGGACACGACACATCTGTCCTGATGAAGTGCGTAAAAAATGGCTTTGAACGGAGTCGATTTTGGGCGTTCCCTCCAGGTGTCAGAGTCCGGCGTTCCATCGCATCTTCTGTAAATCGACTTTAGCGCCTCAGCTCCCGGATTGAATGTGCCCCGCATGCGGCGCTTGGCTGATACGCAAGGCTTGCATGAGGATAAAACGATTAAAGAATGTTCAGCAAAACAACTGGCAGAATTCCGCCACATTCCTGTCTAACTGCTGTGACATTTATGTTGCATTTTCTAGTTTCGAAACAGAATCGTTCTCTGGCTCAGGGGTAGGCACGCACAGGATGCTTGACCCCGGATTTAAGTCATGGGTATGGGCGCTAGTGGCCAGTGCTTTTCCAGTGGTTCGCAGAGAGTTCGTGAAGGATTCTTGAGCGTTCCTGAGTGGAAGGGTGTGTGGTCCGGAACAACGCGGCAATATGCCGCATTTCGGTTTCTGATACGGAACCGTTCTCAGGGTTGAGACACATGAAGTTCAAGGTGTTTGGTGCGCTTGGTCTGGCGCTTGTTCTCGCAGCCTGCTCCGACGGCAAAACCGATACGGGCAACAGCACCGGTGCTGGCGCAGCCACGCAGGAAGCCGGCCCGACGCCGGGCAGCGAAGCTGACCTGGTTGCCAATGTGGGCGACCGTATCTTCTACGAGCTGAATGTATCCCAGCTTTCTGAAGAAGCTCGTGCGACGCTGGACAAGCAGGTTGCATGGCTTGCGAAGTACCCGCAGGTCAGCGTTCAGATCGCTGGTAACTGCGATGACCGCGGCACCGAAGAATACAACATTGCTCTCGGCCAGCGTCGTGCGAATGCTGCTCGTGACTACCTTGTTGCCAAGGGCGTGAGCGCTTCCCGCATCACGACGATTTCCTACGGCAAGGATCGTCCGACGGCTGACGGTGACGATGAAGCCTCATGGGCTCAGAACCGTAACGCGATCACCTCGGTTCGCTGAACCCAGGTCATCCGTCTGACGGACTGACAGTTTGAACGGCCGGGGGAGTTTATCCCCCGGCCGTTTCTGTTTTAAGACTGTTCATCAGCCGAACTCGCCGGTGATTGCGAGAGGGCGCTCAGACCGGGCGTCGAACATGTTTCAGGAGATCTTGCATGGCCCTGTCCCGTCCCCTCCGTGCCGTCATGCTCGGAACGGCGCTTTCTGTGCTTTGTCCTGTCCTGCCAGTCATGGCTCAGGACGCGTCAGATGGTGGGGGTATTTCCTCCCGCGAGGCGATTGCCCTTCAGGATGAAATTGCCTCATTGCGGCAGCAGCTTTCGCAGATCCAGAATAGCGGGCCTTTGCCTGCGCCAAGTTCGTCATCGTCGCGTGGTTCCTCCTCTTCGGGAGCTGATGGCAACATGACCGCCCAGCTTCTCGAGCGTGTTGCTGCGCTTGAAGAGCAAAACCGTCAGATGCGGGGTGAACTGGATCAGCTCAGCAACGCGCAGAAGGAAACGCAGGCCAATCTGTCCAAGCAGATTTCTGACATGCAGTTCGCCTCCCAGAATGGCGGCGGTGGAGGTGGAGCGTCTGCTCCTGCCGCTGCTGCCACGTCTAAAGCCGCAGAGACGGCGCCTGCGTCTTCCGATGAGGCCCCCAAAACGGCTCTTGAAGCTTTGAAGGCCGGCAATGCTGCCCTCAAGGCTGGCAAGTATGAAGATGCTGAAACGAATGCACGCTTTGCCGTGAAGACTGCCAAAAGCGCTTCGGGTAAAATGGATTCTCAGTTCCTGCTGGCTCAGTCCCTAGCGGGGCAGAAGCAGTATCGTGAGTCTGCGGTCGCCTATTACGACGCCTACAATAAAGCTCCGAAAACGCCGAAAGCACAGGACTCCCTCCTGGGTGTTGCGGCTTCTCTTCTGGCTATGGGCGATAAGAACTCGGCCTGTCAGGCACTTGATAAGCTGAAGACCGAATTCCCGACACCAACGCCTCGCGTAAAATCGGCAGCAGCGACGTTCCGTGGGCGTGCGGCCTGTCACTGATGTAAAAACTCCCATCCAGGCGGCAGAGTTTTCTGCTTGGGTGGAGTCTTTGGGGCCTTGGTTGCCTGATACGCCAACTGCGCCGGTCGGGCTTGCAGTTTCCGGAGGCGCAGACTCTCTGGCGCTCGCATGGCTTGCACAGCGTTGGCGCCAGCATGTTCTCGCCTTCATTGTTGACCATGCCTTGCGTCCCGAGTCCGCAGCAGAAGCGAGACTAACGGCTCAAAGGCTGTCCGAGATGGGCGTGGAAGCCCGGGTATTAACTCTGGCGCCATTTCCAAAGGGGCGGCTTCAGGAGCGAGCCCGGGATGCGAGATTTGACGCTCTGGAACGGGCATGTGTCGACGCAGGGTGCCTGGACCTTCTGGTGGCGCACCATCTTCATGACCAGGATGAAACCGTCTCGATGCGGCATGGCGCAGGAAGCGGACAAGCTGGCTTGGCCGGGATTGCTGCATCTGCCATTCGGGGGCGGATCAGGATTGTTCGACCGTTGTTAACCTGCCATCCCGAACGCCTGAGAGGGACGCTGCGGGCTGCCGACCTGAGTTGGGTCGAAGATCCTTCCAATCAGAATCGTCGATTTGAACGGGTGCGATGGCGCCAGGACCTGACGCAGAGCGAGCGGACTCAAGCTCGCAAGTGGCAAGCAGGCGCTTTACTGAATCGCGCGGTAAGAGATGCGGCTTTAGCTGATTTACTGGCGAATGAGGCCGTATGGCATCCTGCGGGCTGGGTTTTCTTAAGAAAAAACGGCGTTTGCGAGGACAGCGTGTCTGCTCTGGTACGGTTGGTTTCTGGCAGTCGTTATCGTCCATCGCGTGAGAAAGTCCTGTCACTCATAAAGCAGGGACAGGGCTCACTCGGGGGCGTGATCATGCGGACAGCAGGGCGATTTGGGGACGGCGTTATCTTTGTTAGAGAAATGCGATCTGTAGAGGCATCTGTCTGTGCTGCGGGACAGCCTCTCTGGGATGGGCGCTGGCGATGCCTGCAAGAGGATGTGCCTGAAGGAGCTCTTATTGGGTCTCTTGGAACCGGGGCGCAGGGTCTTGATGCCAGACGATTGGGAATTCCTGTTGAAGTATTGCAAACGCTTCCCGCTCTTTGGCGCGATGGCCGTGTCATAGGGTTGCCAGA
Source organism: Gluconobacter sp. P1D12_c (assembly GCF_018812105.1). Lineage (NCBI taxonomy): Bacteria > Pseudomonadati > Pseudomonadota > Alphaproteobacteria > Acetobacterales > Acetobacteraceae > Gluconobacter > Gluconobacter sp. P1D12_c. Next base: position 58,238 of record NZ_JACSIQ010000008.1, on the reverse strand, counting down.
TCTTCTGGAAAGGGCCGGAACGGTTCCATTCGTCTGGGCTGGAGGGGTTCCAGTTACCGGCGAAAACGGCGTAAACGGGTGAAAAGCGTACCAAAATGCGTGGAAATGCGTTTTCCTGCCCTTGATGGGGTAGGATCATGGGCAGGACCGCCTATGTTATGAAGTCAACGCAGACTATGACGTCGGCCTGTTGAGATGATGAAGCCCCGCTGCATCTGACGGACAGTCTGAAGGACGACAGAGAACGAGATGAACAATTTAGGCCGTAACGTTGCGATCTGGGTGGTCATCATCATGGTCGGAATGGCAGTGCTGACCGCCTTCCAGCCCGGTGGAAGCCAGCATGCTGCCCAGCAGATCGCCTATTCTGATTTTGTCCATGATGTGGACGAGCACCAGGTGCGCTCGGTGGTTATCCAGGAACAGAATATTTCTGGAACACTGACGAACGGTACCTCCTTCGAAACCTATGCACCGATGGATCCGGGTCTTCCGGCTCGTCTGACCGGCGCGGGTGTTGAAGTGACAGCCAAGCCAATGGATAGCGGTGAGAACTCCATCCTGCGGTATGTGGGAAATTATCTTCCCGTTCTTCTGCTTGTTGGCCTGTGCTTCATGGTGTTTCGCCAGATGCAGGCCGGTGGTGGCCGTGCGATGGGGTTTGGCAAGTCCAAGGCTCGTCTGCTGACGGAAAAGACGGGCCGCGTCACATTTGATGATGTGGCAGGTATCGATGAAGCCAAGGCTGAACTCGAGGAAATCGTCGAATTCTTGAAAGACCCGCAGAAGTTCACGCGTCTGGGCGGCAAGATCCCCAAGGGCGCCCTGCTGGTCGGCCCTCCAGGTACGGGTAAGACGCTTCTGGCCCGTGCGATTGCCGGCGAAGCCAATGTGCCGTTCTTTACGATTTCCGGTTCGGACTTCGTGGAGATGTTCGTTGGTGTCGGTGCATCCCGTGTGCGCGACATGTTCGAGCAGGGCAAGAAGGCTGCTCCGTGCATCATCTTCATCGATGAAATTGACGCCGTTGGCCGCCATCGTGGTGCCGGTCTTGGTGGCGGCAATGATGAGCGCGAGCAGACCCTTAACCAGATGCTCGTCGAGATGGATGGTTTTGAGAGCAATGAGGGTGTTATCCTGATTGCAGCAACCAACCGTCCGGATGTTCTGGATCCGGCTCTGCTGCGTCCGGGGCGTTTTGATCGTCAGGTCGTTGTGCCGAACCCCGATGTTGCTGGTCGCGAAAAGATCCTGCGCGTTCATATGAAGAAAGTACCGCTGTCTTCAGATGTGGACCCGAAAGTGATTGCTCGTGGCACGCCAGGTTTCTCTGGTGCTGATCTGGCCAATCTTGTGAACGAAGCTGCTCTAATGGCTGCCCGTCAGGGACGCCGCACGGTCGGAATGGCTCAGTTCGAAGAGGCCAAGGACAAGGTCATGATGGGCGCAGAGCGTCGGTCCATGGTCATGACCGAAGACGAAAAGCGCTCGACGGCTTATCATGAGGCCGGACACGCCATCTGCGCGATCTTTACCCCGGGTAGTGACCCCATTCACAAGGCTACGATTGTGCCGCGTGGCCGCGCTCTGGGTCTGGTGATGACGCTGCCTGAGAAAGACAACATTTCCTACAGCCGGAAATGGTGCCTGGCGCGTCTGGTGATTGCCATGGGTGGCCGTGTTGCTGAAGAAATCATCTTTGGCCCGGAAGAAGTCAGTGCCGGTGCGTCTGGTGATATCAAGAGCGCTACTGATCTGGCTCGCCGAATGGTCACGGAATGGGGCATGAGCGACAAGCTCGGCATGATTTCCTATGGCGATAACGGACAGGAAGTCTTCCTGGGGCACTCTGTTACACAGAACAAGAATCTGTCTGAGCAGACCGCACGCGATATCGACGTAGAGATCAAGGCTCTGATTGATACGGCTTACCAGCAGGCGCATCATCTGCTTCTGACGCGGATTGATGATCTACACCGTCTGACAGCGGCTCTGCTCGAGTATGAGACCCTGACCGGAGACGATGTCGGTCGGATCATGCGTGGAGAGGCGATCGAGCGCCCGTCCGATGAGGAGCAATTGCCGGATAATCGCCGCGCCTCTGTGCCGACGACGCGTCCGGGTGCGTTTGATCCGGCTCCTCAGGCAGGCTAATCAAACCGTTAACCGCACCGCAAGGCGCGTCATTGGAGGGGAATTTCCTCTCCGGTGCCGCGCCTTTTTCTTATCTATCGAGACAGGCAGGATTTCATAACCATGGCCAGCAAGAGGGCTCTGTTCGGGACGGACGGCATCAGGGGAACCGCAAACACCGCTCCAATGACGGTGGAAGTTTCCCAGAAGCTTGGACAGGCCGCGGGCCTGTATTTCATGCGCAGTCAGAGCCGTCGACACACTGTTGTGCTGGGCAAGGACACACGCCTGTCCGGGTATATGATTGAATGTGCGCTTGTGGCTGGCTTTCTGTCTGCCGGTATGGATGTGATCCTTGTCGGTCCGCTTCCGACGCCAGCGATTGCCATGTTGACGCGGTCTTTGCGGGCAGACCTCGGTGTCATGATCTCGGCCTCTCACAATCCCTTCACCGACAATGGCATCAAGCTGTTTGGCCCAGACGGTTTCAAGCTCTCTGATGAAGTGGAAGGGGAGATTGAAGCCATGATGGGACAGGACCTGTCTCAGCGTTTGGCTTCACCGGCAGAAATCGGTCGTGCCTCTCGTTTGAACGATGCCGCTGGCCGATACATTGAGAACGCCAAAGCTTCCTTCCCGCGCGGACTGCGTCTGGATGGTTTGAAGATTGTTCTCGATTGCGCAAATGGGTCTGCATATCGCGTGGCACCAACTGCTCTCTGGGAGCTGGGTGCGGAAGTCATCAAGATTGGTTGTTCACCGGATGGCCTGAACATCAATGACGGTGTTGGCTCCACCCATCCAGAGACGCTTTGTGCTGCCGTAAAAGAACATGGCGCGGACTTCGGCATTGCGCTGGACGGAGACGCCGACCGTGTTCTGATCGCCGATGAGAACGGCAATCTGGTTGATGGTGATCAGATTCTTGGGTTGATCGCCCGATTCTGGAAGCAGCATGGACGTCTGCGGACCAACACGGTCGTGGCCACGGTCATGTCCAATATGGGGCTGGAGAAGGCTCTTGCGGAAGATGGTCTGGAGCTTCAGCGGACGGCCGTCGGGGATCGCTACGTCGTTGAGCGCATGCGTGAGAATGGTGGGAACCTGGGCGGGGAGCAATCCGGGCACATGGTCCTGTCCGATTACGCTACGACCGGAGATGGGCTGATTGCCGCCCTCCAGGTTCTGGCTGTTTCAGTGGAGACCAAGAAGCCCGCCAGTGAGATCTGTCAGGTCTTCCAGCCTTTCCCGCAACTTCTCAAAAACGTTCGCTACTCAGGGGCTAATCCGTTGAGCAGTCCCGAACTGGCGGCTGCCAAAGCCTGGGCGGAAGAACGTCTTGCCGGGCGCGGTCGTCTGGTTCTGAGAGCCAGTGGGACCGAGCCCTTGATTCGCGTGATGGCGGAAGCAGAAGACGATGCGCTGGTTCTTCAGGTCGTGGATCATGTCTGTGAGGCGATCAGAGCAATTACGGGGGCCTGACGTATGCGTGGCCGGGTTCTGACAGTTGCGGGAAGTGACTCGGGTGGCGGGGCTGGGATTCAGGCCGACCTGAAGACCATTACCACTCTGGGGGGCTTTGGAATGAGCGCCCTTACAGCTCTGACGGCACAAAATACACTCGGCGTCTTTGGGGTGGAGGCTGTTTCTCCAGCGTTTGTTCGACAGCAGATGCAGGTCGTTCTTGATGATCTGGGTGCAGATTGCTGCAAAACCGGAATGCTCGCGACAGCAGACATTGTTCATGCCGTTGCTGACGAACTGGAATGCCACCCGCATCTCCCGTTGGTACTTGACCCGGTCATGGTGTCCACCAGCGGGTCAGCTCTTCTAGCCGACGATGCTGTAGACGCTGTGATGACCCGTCTTTTGCCCCGGGCCTTGATCGTGACTCCCAATATTCCCGAAGCAGAAGTCATGACGGGTGAGGTCATTCATGATCTGGCAGGAATGCGTCGGGCAGCTCATATCCTGCAAGAGCGGGGAGCCGCGGCCGTTCTGCTTAAGGGCGGGCATATGACGGGAGAGGATCTCGAGGATCTTCTGATCTTCCCAAATGGTGATGAGTACGTACACCGTGCAACGCGGATTCATACGCGTCATACTCATGGAACGGGTTGTACGCTTGCCAGTGCCATTGCGACGGGCATTGCACAGGGTATGGATCTTGAAGCAGCGGTACGTCGGGCTCATGCCTATCTACGGCTCGCGCTCTCAAATGCGCCGGGCTATGGCGCTGGTCACGGGCCGGTCAATCATGGTGTGACGATCCGGCCGGACTGGTACCAATCCTGAAGTGCCTGTTTTAGGCGACGGTCAGTTCAGATGCGGCTCTGGTCATTGAGCTGACAGAGGCAGGCAGGGGCTCGGCCGCTGTTTCTTCGCGCAGAATGTAGCCACGTCCCCAGACTGTAGAGATGAGGTTGCTGGCCCCTGCTTTCTGAAGCTTACGACGGAGTTTGCAGATGAAGACATCAATGATCTTCATCTCAGGCTCATCAATGCCGCCATAAAGATGATTCAGGAAAGCATCCTTGGTCAGGACAGAGCCTTTCCGAATAACCAGAAGCTCCAAAATGGCGTATTCCTTGCCCGTCAGGTGTAAGGGATTGCCCTCAACAGTGACGTTTTTCCCGTTCAGATCCAGTTCCAGATTGCCAATGCGCAGGCAAGGCTCGGAAAATCCGCGAGAGCGGCGCATGACGGCCTGAAGGCGGGCAACAAGCTCGCCTGAGTCATAAGGCTTTGTCATGTAATCATCGGCACCCATTGAGAAGGCCCGGATTTTGGCCTGGGGGCGGAGCAGGGCAGAGAGAACGAGAACAGGCGTTGTAATCCGGGCTGCGCGGACACGGCGGATGACATCGTAACCTTCGATATCGTTCAGCATCAGTTCCAGCACCATCAGATCATAATCGTAATGCCGGAGCATCTCGATTGCTTCCTCGCCAGAGGACGTATGATCGACGGTAAAGGCAGCCGTACGAAGGGTCTGAGACAGATGGGCTGCGGCCTGAAGATCGCTATCGACAAGAAGGATACGCATGTTTCTCAACTCCCGGATTGGTGAAGCAATGGTTACTACCCAAGGTTGTGTTTGTCGATAGATACAAATCAAAAAGCGTAAAATTTTTATCATTGCTTCATTAAAGGGTGCGTGTTCAGGGTTTGTTAAGGTTGCGCTCCTTATGGTTGTTTGATGACATCACACCTCGGAAATCCTCAGCAAATCCAGGGAAAAGGCGGGTTGAAGAGCCTTCTCGAAAAGCTCTCATCCATGCACGTTGACGGTGCAACCGGAGTTGTTCGGGATGTAACGGGGCTGTGCATGACCATTCACGGCCTTGAGGGACTCGTTTCTATCGGTGACAGAATTAACGTGAAGGCACGTTCTGGGGTATCGATACAGTCTGAGGTTGTAGGGTTTCATAATGCACACGCCCGGGTCATGGCGTTTGGTAGCCTTGAAGGGATTGGGCCTGGGTGTGAGGCGCGTATTTCTTTGAGTGGGCGTCAGTCTGCCGGTCTGGGTGTGAATGAGAGCTGGCTTGGAAGAGTCGTGAACCCCCTCGGGATACCCATCGATGGGAAGGGGCCGTTAGCGCCGGCTTTCCAGCAACAGCCTGTCAGTGCCGCACCTCCAAATGCTGCAACGCGGGCACGGCTTGGAGAGCGCATAGATTTGGGAGTGCGGGCGCTCGATGCGTTTACAACCTGTCGGCGTGGTCAGAGGCTGGGATTGTTTGCCGGGTCTGGGGTCGGAAAATCCACTCTGCTGTCCATGCTGGCGCGCGGTGCACACTGCGATGTGGCGGTCATTGCACTGGTCGGTGAGCGCGGCCGTGAAGTTCGTGAGTTCATTGAAGATGATCTGGGGGCTGAGGGGCTGGCGCGGAGTGTGGTGGTCATTGCCACATCAGATGCACCTCCGTTGATGCGGCGGGATGCTGCCGTCGCGGGTATGGCGATTGCAGAGCACTTCCGTGATCAAGGTAAATCCGTACTTTTGCTGATGGATAGTGTGACCCGTTATTGCATGGCCCTGCGTGAAATCGGTCTGTCAGCTGGCGAACCTCCCGCCACGCGTGGCTATCCTCCATCTGTTTTTGCTGAACTGCCGCGATTGCTGGAACGCGCCGGGCCTGGTTATCCAGGAGAAGGCATGATTACCGCCCTGTTCACTGTGCTTGTGGAGGGTGACGATCATAACGAGCCGGTTGCAGACGCCGTTCGTGGAATTCTCGACGGACATATTGTGCTGGATCGGCGGATTGGTGAGCAGGGGCGCTACCCCGCGATTGACGTTCTTCGGTCTCTGTCACGTGCCGTACCGGGATGTAATTCAGCTGAGGAAAACAGGCTCACGAAGCAGGCGCGGGCGACCATGGCAACCTATGAACGGATGGCCGATATGATTCGTCTGGGGGCGTACAAGGCGGGAACGGAGCCGGACGTCGATGAGGCTGTGCGGCTTATGCCCAGGCTTGAAGAGTTTCTTTCTCAAGGCAAAAGCGAACGGTCTAACTGTGCGGAAGCGTTTGAACAGCTCTCCAGCATTGTGAATGCCGAGGCCTGAACACAATGGGAGCAGGTAAAATGAAGCAGATGCCCTTGGATACGCTCAAGCGCCTTCGGCGCCATGAACTGGAGGCTGTTGAGAAGGCGTTTGGCGAAGCAGTAGCGCGCGAGACTGCTGCTGAAGCAGTGTTGAGCAAGGCTCATTTGCTCCTGATTCAGGAGCAAAAGCTGGCGTCAGATCCGCAGGCTGATGACGATGCAGTAGAAGCATTCAGCCGCTGGTTGCCCGTTGGCCAGCGTGCGATCTCTGACGCGCAGGAGCTTTGCCGGGAGGCGGCACTTGATCGGGATTGTCTTCGTTCGGCTCTACTAATGGCTCAGGCAGCTCTAAAAGCTGTTGAGAAACTGCAGGATAAGCAGCGGCTTGAGATGAATTATCTCGCTCTCCGTAAGGAGCAAGCCGCTCAGGATGAACTGGCTCTGCGTCAGAGGGCCTTATACTGACGTTGCTGAGCGTAGAACGCCTGCGAGTTGGTGTGCCGTTCCGATAAGTGTGCAGGCAACAGGGTGCGTTTCATCACGGACGAAGGCGAGAATCAAAGTCCTGTCGCTCGGGAAAAGATCGCTTTCAAGGCTGACGACGGGAGCAGTCCCGCCTTCTTCCGACGCCGCCTGAGCGGCATGGGCCAAGAGTCGCGTTACGGCTTTTTCGAGAGCCGGAAGCACGATGGTGTGCGGCGTATCATGTTCTGAGGCGTGAGCGGCAATAAGCTCATCCCATCCTTCTCTTGTAATGAACGCAGGAACACCATCGGGCGGTGTTTCCCGTTCAGCACGGAGAATAGCCCCAGACTGGGCAAGCCCCAGAATGTTGACGGCAGGGAGTGTGGAAGGATCAAGCGCGACAGACATGTCGGCTTTTTATCAGTGAGAAGGTGGGAAAAGAAGGCGCGCCCTGCACAAAGTCAGGGCACGCTCGTAAAAATTAGTGGGGAGGGTTGCCCATGGCCTGCATCAGGGCGTTGACCTGATCCGGATGGGCTTTGAACAGCGCAACGTTGTTCGGGTTGGGAGACGGCATGCCTGCTGGAACCTGTCCGTTGCTTACGGCAAGTGTCATGCCAAAGGTCGTCATGCCCGTGATGAAGCTTTCCGGCGTAAAGCCATGCGATGAGAGCACAGCGGCAAAACCGGGAACCTGACCTGCCTGGCTGATCATCGCCTGCAAGCCAAGCCCCTGAGAGTTGGGTGGCTGGATATTGCGGGCCTGGAGCTCACCAATCGTGCTCGTAGCGCGCGGCATAAAGTCTGCGGGCAGGGCGTAGCGCATAGCGCGCTCTGTGTCGGCCTTGAACTGCGGGGGAACCTGCGCAGGCTGCTGGGCTTGTTGCCCGTCAACCTGTGTCTGGCTTGGGTAGCCCTGTGCGTGTGCAGAACAAGGAAGAGCCGCGCTGGCGAAGAGAGCGAGCGCTGTGAGCGTTTTGATGTTCAAAGTCATGCGTTTACCCATTCGCCGGAACGCATCAGAGGCGTGCGGCTGCCGTTTTTGATCCCATCGAGATCGATTTTATCCGAGCCAATCATCCAGTCGATATGGATCAGGGAGTCATTAACGCCACGCTCCAGAAGCTGTTCCGGCGTCAGACCTTCAATGTCGACCATGCACTTGGTGTAGGCTTGGCCCAGCGCAATGTGGCTGGATGCATTCTCATCGAACAAGGTGTTCCGATAGAGGATTTCGCTTGCGGAAATTGGCGACGAGTGGGGCACAAGAGCCACCTCGCCAATCCGGCGTGCGCCTTCATCAGTGTCCAGAATACGATGGAGAACGTTTTCACCCTTGCTCGCGTGTGCTTCGACAATGCGGCCATCTTCAAAACGGACGGAAATATCGTCGATCAGTGTGCCCTGATGGAATAGTGGCTTGGTACTGCAAACGGTGCCGTTCACGCGGGAGCGGTGGGGTGTTGTGAAGATTTCTTCGGTTGGGATGTTCGGATTGCAGACAATGCCGTTCAGTGCCTCTTCCGATCCGCCAGCCCAGGCATGGCCATCCGCAAGGCCAACCGTAAGATCAGTACCGGGGCCGGTGAAGTGCAGGGCGTCAAAGCGTGTGTCGTTCATGAATTTGGCACGGGCATGCAGGCGGGCGTTGTGGGCCTTCCAGTCTGCTACCGGATCTGGGACATCCACGCGCGAAGCTTTGAAGATGCCGTTCCACAGCGCCGTCAGTGCATCTTCTGGAGCCAGATCGGGGAAGACCTGTGCGGCCCATGCCGGGGTGGCGCAGGCGATGATGTTCCAGTTCACTGCGAACTGGGTAATGATTTCCATCGCCGGGCGGTTGGCTGCTGAGTTGGCGCGGTTTGCGCGTGAAATCCGCTCTGGATCCTGGCCTGCAAGAAGGGTTGGGTTGGCACCAGTAATGGCCATGCGCGCTGCCCCCTCACGGAAGGCGCGGGCAATACCGTCAGCAAGCCAGGTCGGGGCTGTATCGAAGGCGGCGTCAGAGGCATGGACATAACGGGCGAGTGTCGTCTCATCATCGGCGTACAGCGTCGTGACGAGAGATGCTCCAGCCTTGTAGGCGTGTTCGGTAACGCGCCGGACCAGCGGAACGGCATCCAGCGGTGCCGTAATGAGGAGCTGCTGCCCCGGCTTGATGTTCAGTCCGACGCGAACTGCGACTTCGCCAAGGCGGTCAAGAAGCTGCTCGTGCGAAAATTGGGAAGTAGCGGACACATCTTGCTCTTTCGCAGTGGAATTCTGTTTTTCATCGTGGGGGCTGCACGACCGAAGTGCAAGAGCATGCCCTGTGCAGTCTGAAGTGGTTGGGCCGCCGTTTTAATGCGGTTGGTGTGAGGCTTGGAGCTGGGACGTGATTAAGTGCCAGATTGACCAGCATGGACGGAGAGTGCGGCACGCCGTAGTCTTGCAGGATGCGTCCTGGACTTCATATTTTCGCTGACGATGGTCAGCCGGACCAGCAGCCGTTTGATGTCGCTGTTGTCATGCCCAGCCTGCTGAGGCCCTCATTATTTCACGCTTTGCGGTCGATCTTCGCCCAGAGTGGTGACCTGCGCGTGCAGGTCATGATCGGTGCGGATACTACGCCACCAGATGGTGCGCGGGAGATGCTGGAGAGTGCCTGTCAGGCGCGTCCGGAGGGCTGGTCAGTGGACGTGCTATGGCCAGGATATTCCACGTCTGTGCGGCATGGAGGGTTTGGCCGCGCACGTGATGGAGGCGTGCTGCGGAGTGTCCTGAGCCAGTTCTCCAATGCGCCTCGGGTAGCTTATCTGGATGATGACAACTGGTGGGCACCGGATCATCTGTCATCGCTTGTTCAAGCGATTGAGGGAAAGGACTGGGCCTGGTCAGGTCGATGGTTTGTACATCCCAAAACGTTAAGGCCAGTTTGTGAAGATCAGTGGGAATCTGTGGGCCCGGGCGGGGGGCTCTTCCGCGAGTCCTTTGGAGGGTTTGTAGACCCGAATTGTCTGATGATTGATCGGACGAGAATTCCAGAGGTTCTGGATCTCTGGAATCAGCCGCTTCCGCAGGATCAGGGCGGGATGACGGCAGATCGAAGTGTTTTCAACTGGCTGAAAAGCCGGCCCGGCAAACCTACCGGAAAGTACTCAGCATTTTATGTTCTGACGGAAACGGACGGCATGCATCCCGTTCGTCTGCAGTGCATGGGAGAGGCATGGAACCGGGCTGGCCTGTAAGGCTGCCCGGTTCGTAATTTCACATGGAGCGAATGGTGTTCCGGCGCGGCGCGCGGCGCTGACGCTGCTGATCCTGCGGTTGGGCGCTCGGGTTGGCGGCGCGGGTAGCCTTGTCACGGGCTGCGGCACGGAGTTCGGTTTCCAGTTCCTTGATACGGCGCTGGACGCTCTCTTTCAGAGCAGGGGATGTGTGAGACTTCATGGAAGCAAGTGTTTCCTTGAGGTCCCGAAGCTGCTTTTCCTTCTCTGCCTGGTTACGGCGGATAGGCTGATTGTCGGACATCTGTCCGTGGAATGCGCGCATGGTCTTGGTCTTTCAGCACGAAACGCCAGAGGCCTCCGCATCATCACTGAATGCGGAACGGTGCGCGAATGCACACCGGGCAGCCTCTGAAAGGTCATGATCGTGAGGGCGGATCAGTCCGCCCAACTGTGGTTCAGGATCGGTTTGTGAGAATGATGGCCCGCAGGGCGTCAATCAGGCGTGTGCAGGCCTCGTCAGTTCCGATCGTGACGCGTAGCCAGTTCTGGATACGCGGGGTTGAAAGATGCCGCACCAGGATCGAACGCTCGCGCAGGGCGCTGGCAATCGATCCGGCCGGATGCGCCGGGTGGCGCATGAGAATGAAGTTGGCACAGGATGGAAGGACTTGGAAGCCGAGATTTTCCAGTTCAGGGACAAGTGTTTTCCGGCTGGCAATCACTCGGGCTGTAATCTCTTCCAGCCAGTCCGTATCCTTGATGGCAGCGATGGCCCCTGCCTGCGCCGGGCGTGAAAGCGGATAGGAGTTGAAGCTGTCCTTGACGCGGATCAGTCCTTCAATCAGCTCCGGCGAGCCGATTGCGAAACCGACGCGCAGCCCCGCCAGAGCATAGGATTTTGACAGTGTCTGAACGACCAGAAGGTTTTCATGACGCTTCGTCAGTTCGATGGCCGAGTCGGCACCGAAATCCACGTATGCTTCGTCAATGATGACCGTCCGGTCCGGATGACGAAGAGCGAGCGTCTCGATCTGTTCAAGCGAGAGGGCCAAACCCGTGTTGGCGTTGGGGTTAGCGACGACAACGCCACCGCAGGGGCCATCATAAGCATTGATGTCGATCTCGTAGTCGTCGTTGAGCGGGAACTGCTTGAAGGGCTGTTCAAACAGGCTGCAATAGACCGGATAGAAGCCGTAAGTGACGTCCGAGAAGTAGAGCGGTGCGTCATCGTGAAAGAGGGCACGGAACGCGTGGGCCAAGACTTCATCGGAGCCATTTCCCACGAAAACCCGGTCTGTTGTGACACCGAAGCGCTTTGCGATGGTTTCACACAGGACCGTTGCAGTTGGGTCCGGGTAAAGGCGAAGGTCGTCCGTTGCAGTCTCTCGAATAGCCTCTAGCACCCGCGGGCTCGGACCATACGGAGACTCGTTCGTATTGAGCTTCAGCAGGTTGGTTAGTTTAGGTTGTTCGCCAGGGACGTAAGGGTCCAGAGCGTGGACGCGTTTGTTCCAGAAGCGGCTCATGCGCCTGTTTCCTGATCGAAAAAGCCAGTCACACCCTGTCGCTCTGCGAGGTCACGGGCAGAAACGCCGTCGCCGTCCCGATGATCCGGATTGGCGCCCGCAGACAGAAGAAGCCGTGCCATGTCCGTACGGCCAAACATGATGGCGAACATCAGAGGTGTCCGGCCTGAGAAATTTGCGTGATCCACCTGAGCCCCATTGTCGATCAAAACCTGTGCAATATCCGTCATGCCTTTGAAGGCGACGCCGGACAGGGCTGTGGCCCCCTTCAGATCAACGGATTCCGTATTGGCTCCGCGTGCGAGGAGTAGCCGCGCGGCGTCCAGATGTCCGTTGTAGGTCGAGACAATGAGGGCCGTGTAGCCGCGACTGTCAGGTGTATCGATGACCATTCCTGCGTCCAGAAACTGGGTCAGGAGGTCCGTGTCACCCTCACGGGCGGCGTCAATGAACAGGGCAGTGATCTGTTCAGGCGTGAAATTGACGGTCTGTGCGTTCATGACGGTTTCCACAAGGGGGACATAGTGCCGTTAGGTTAGCGGCTTGCGGGAGGGGGCGAAAGAGCCAGGGTTTCCCCGTTTTCCAGAGCTTTAAAGGGACGGGCACGGTCCTGAAAGGCCAGATTGAGGCGTGCCGCAGGCTCCAGAATAGCTTCATCAGTCAACTGGAATGTCCCGAAGTGAATGGCCATCGCCTGGGTGGGCTTGAGCGTATCAAAGGCCATGACCGCCTCTTCCGGATTCATGTGAACACGACGCATGAAATTGCGTGGCTCGTAGGCACCGATTGGCAGGATTGCGAGGTCAATCGTGTTCCAGCGATTGTGGATCGCATCAAAGTGACGGCCCCACGCTGTGTCCCCGGCAAAGAACACGGTTTTGTCCTGCGTTTCGATCATGAAGCCGCCCCAGAGGGCCTTGTTCTGATCGAATGGAGTACGGGCACTTCCATGCAGGGCGGGCGCTGCAGAAATGCGCGCGCCTTCCGCCTGCGTGCTGTTCCACCAGTCAAGTTCGACAATGCGGGGCAAGCCAGCTTTTTCCAGATGGCTACGGTTTCCCGGCAACGTAATGCACAGCGGATCACCTTTGCGCGCCAGAATGCGCAGGGTTGGGAGATCCATATGGTCGTAATGGCAATGTGAAACCAGAATGAGATCGATTGGCGGCAGGTCTTCAAAACAGATGCCGGGTGGCCGGACGCGTCTGGGGCCGAAACTCCGGAACGGGGAGCAGCGTTCTGAAAACACCGGGTCCGTGATGATGCGTAATGGTTCACGTCCCTGTCGGCCGAACTGGAGCAGAACGGTGGCATGGCCGATGAACGTTGCGAGACATTCACCGGGCGCGGGAGCAGTCAGGGTGTGGGGTTTCTGAGGGGGCAAGGCATCAGGCCAGCGGGGACGCAGGCTGAGCTGCCACTTCAGGATATTGCGGAAGCGCTGGGCAGGGGGTCGTCCTGAAACAGCGTTATCCGGGCGCCACGAAAGTGGGTTGAAATAACGTGTTCCATCGAAGTGAGGCGGGTTGTCGTCAAGCACAAGACCGTGTTTCACAATATGGTTTACCCATCAAGCATTGCGTCAGACGTGATATCGCGTCATGCCGTGGCTGCAGAAGGTGCGGGGGCATCATTGACCTTTCCCCCGCTCGTCACAAGCCGGAGACCCCATACCGATGAGTACGCTTCCTGAACTCGGTATCAATACCATCCGCACCCTTTCCATGGACGCCGTCGAGCGTGCGAATTCCGGGCATCCCGGAACCGCAATGGCTCTCGCCCCGGCCATGTATGCGCTTTGGCAGCATGATCTGAACTACGATCCTGCCGATCCGCTATGGCCAGCCCGTGACCGGTTCGTCCTGTCCGTCGGACACGCCTCCATGCTCCTGTACTCGACGCTGTTCCTGACAGGTGTTCGAGACATCCAGGATGGAAAGGTCGTGGACCAGCCAGCTCTCACTGTCGAGGACCTGAAGCAGTTCCGCCAGCTGAGCTCCCGGACGCCGGGCCACCCGGAATATCGTTTCACCTCAGGCGTTGAAACAACGACCGGCCCGCTGGGTCAGGGCTGTGGCAACTCCGTGGGTATGGCCATTGCTGAAAAGTGGCTGGCTGAAACGTACAACCGCCCTGGCTTCAAGCTGTTCGACTATCACGTCACGGTTTTCTGTGGTGATGGCGACATGATGGAAGGTGTGGCTTCGGAAGCGGCTTCAACGGCCGGTCATCTGGGCCTCGGCAACCTGACCTGGGTTTACGATTCCAATCAGATCTCCATTGAAGGCTCGACCGACCTTGCCCTGACCGAAGATGTTGGCAAGCGTTTCGAGGCCTATAAGTGGCACGTTCAGACACTGACGGACGGTAACGACGTTCAGGCAATCCTGAAGGCCCTTCAGGAAGCCAAGAAGGTCACGGACCGCCCGAGCATGATCGTTCTGAAGACGGTCATTGGTTACGGTGCGCCGAAGAAGGCCGGCACGGCATCCGCTCATGGTGAACCGCTGGGCAAAGATGAAATCAAGGGCGCGAAGGCAGCTTATGGCTGGCCGGAAAATGCCGGTGATTTCTATGTTCCGGATGGTGTCCAGGAGCATTTCGCCGAAGGTCTCGGCAAGCGCGGTGCAGCGGCCAGTGCTCAGTGGCGCGAACTGTTCTCCGCTTACAAGGAAGCACATCCGAAGGAAGCTGCAGAGCTTGAAGCAATCTTTGAGCACCGTCTGCCAGAAGGCTGGGACAAGGACATTCCGGTCTTCGAAGCTGATGCCAAGGGCATTGCATCCCGCGCAAGCTCTGGTCAGGTCCTGAATGCTGTTGCCAAGAACCTGCCCTGGATGATCGGTGGCTCCGCTGACCTGACGCCGTCCACGAAGACGGATATCAAGGGTGGTGGATCGTTCCAGCCGCCGCAGTGGGGTGGCACCTATGGTGGCCGCAACCTGCACTTCGGTGTGCGTGAACACGCGATGGGCTCGATCTGTAATGGTATCGCGCTGTCCGGCATCCGCGCCTATGGCTCTGGCTTCTTGATCTTCTCTGATTACATGAAGGCTCCGATCCGTCTGTCGGCCATCATGGAACTGCCGGTCACGTATATCTTCACGCATGACTCCATTGGCGTTGGTGAAGATGGCCCGACCCATCAGCCGATCGAGCAGCTTGCTCAACTTCGCGCGACCCCTGGCATCATGACGATCCGCCCATCCGACGCCAACGAAGTGGCAGAGGCATGGCGCACGCTGATCCCGATGACGCATAAGCCTGCTGTTCTGGCTCTAAGCCGCCAGAATCTGCCAACCATTGACCGTACGAAGTATGCAGCGGCTTCCGGTCTGGCCAAGGGCGCGTACGTTCTGGCCTCCTGTGAAGGTAAGCCGGATGTGATTCTGATGGCTTCGGGTTCTGAAGTATCGCTGGTTGTCGAAGCTTATGAAAAGCTTACGGCAGAAGGTGTGAAGGCCCGCGTGGTGTCGATCCCGAGTTTCGATCTGTTTGAAGAGCAGAGCCAGGAATACCGCGATTCCGTTCTGCCGCCTGACGTGATCGGCCGCGTGGCTGTCGAGCAGGCTGCGGCCTTCGGTTGGGACCGTTATGTCGGTCTTGGCGGCTCGATCATTGCCATGAATTCGTTTGGTGCATCGGCTCCTGCCTCTGCACTTCTGACCAAGTTCGGTTTTACGCCGGAAGCAGTTTATGGCGCCGCGAAGCGTCAGGCTGCCCGTAGCAAGTAAGGAGAGAACCTGTGGCGGACACAATCTCTAACACCGGCCTAGACAAAGTGGGCAGTGTCCTGCGGGATCTGGAAAAGCACGGCCAGTCCCCCTGGCTGGACTTTATCCAGCGCAGTTTTACGGAAGATGGCAGCCTCAAGAAGCTCGTCGAGGAAGACGGGCTTCGCGGGGTGACCTCCAACCCGGCCATTTTCGAGAAGGCTATCGGTAAGGGGACGGAATACGATCCCCAGATCCGCAAGCTTCTCGAAGGGGAAGGTCTCTCTGCGGGAGACCTTTACGAGCACCTCGCGATTGATGACATCCGCGCTGCCTGCGGTGTTCTGTATCCGGTGTTCGAAAAAACAAAGGGTCTGGACGGTTACGTCAGCCTGGAAGTCTCTCCGTATCTGGCCTTTGACGCGCATGGCACCATCACGGAGGCCCGTCGCCTGTGGAAGGCTGTTGGTCGCAAGAACCTGATGGTCAAGATTCCGGGTACGGAAGAAGGCACGGGTGCGATCCGCGAAGCGATTGCAGACGGCATCAACATCAATGTGACGCTGCTGTTCTCTCTGGATGCCTACAAGGCCGTTCTGGAAGCTTACATTTCCGGTCTTGAAGCCCGCGCAGCCCGTGGGGAAGACATTTCCCACATCTCCAGCGTTGCTTCCTTCTTCGTCAGCCGTATTGATGCCAAGATCGACGGTGAAATCGACCGCCGTGTCGCCGCTGGCGACAAGGATGCGGAAGCGCTCAAGGCTCTGCGCGGCAAGGTTGCCATCGCAAACGCCAAGGTCGCTTACCAGTATTATCTGGACGTGAAGAAGAGCCCGCGCTGGCAGGCACTTGCTGCCAAGGGTGCAAACCCGCAGCGTCTGCTCTGGGCCAGCACCGGCACGAAGGACAAGGCTTACTCTGACGTCCTGTACGTCGAAGAGCTGATTGGTCCTGAGACGGTCAACACCATTCCGCCAGCAACGTTCGATGCGTTCCGCGATCACGGCAAGCTCCGTGAGAGCCTGACGGAAAACATTGAAGAAGCCCGTCACGTTCTTGCTGAGGCCGAGCGTCTTGGTCTGGATCTGGCTGGTGTCACGGCGAAGCTGGTTAAGGATGGCTGTGCCTCCTTCTCTGAGTCCTTCGACACTCTTCTCGGTGCGGTCGCTGAAAAGCGGGAGTCTGTGCTGGGAAAACGGTTGCTCCACGTCACAGCTGACCTTCCCTCGGATATCCGCGACGATGTTGCTGAATCCGAGACGGCGTGGAGCAAGGAAGGTCTGGTCCGTCGCATTTGGGCGAAGGACGCCTCTGTCTGGACGAATGGTGCCGAAGCCGGTTGGCTGAACTGGCTGACCATCGTTCAGGATCGTCTGTGGCACATTGAAGAGCTGGAACTTCTGGCTCGTGATGTCCGCAGTCGTGGTTTCTCTGACATCCTTCTTCTGGGTATGGGCGGTTCGAGCCTTGGCCCAGAGGTTCTGGCCGAAACCTTCGGTCAGCAGGAAGGTTGGCCGAAGCTACATGTTCTCGACAGCACCGATCCGCAGCAGGTTCGGGCTTATGAGAAGGCCGTTGATCTCAAGAAGACCCTGTTCATTGTGGCCAGCAAGTCTGGCGGCACTCTGGAGCCGAACATTCTGTTCGCGCATTTCTGGACGGTTGCCGGCCAGGCTCTGGGCAAGGCTCCGGGCGATAACTTCATCGCCATCACGGACCCTGACTCCCACATGCAGAAGGTCGCCGAAGAGAACGGCTTCTGGCGTATTTTCTACGGTGATCCGAAGATTGGTGGCCGGTTCTCTGTCCTGTCAAACTTTGGACTGGTGCCAGCCGCAGTCAGCGGCCTGGATGTTCGCAAGTTTTTGACCATTACCAATCTGATGGTCGAGAGCTGTGGTCCAAGCGCACCGGCACACGTTAACCCGGGTGTGACGCTGGGTCTGATCCTTGGTCATTCCGCCAAGTGCTTCGGTCGTGACAAGGTGACGATCCTTGCGTCCAAGGGCATTGCGTCCTTCGGGGCCTGGCTTGAGCAGCTCATTGCGGAAAGCACCGGTAAGAAGGGCACAGGTCTGATCCCGATTGACGAGGAAGTACTCGGTACGCCTGACGTCTATGGCAAGGACCGCGTTTTCGTGGACATCCTGCTGGGCGACGACGTTCCGGACAGTCGTCTTGGGGCACTACGTGAAGCTGGAGCTCCGGTGATTACGGTGCGTCTGGCAGACAAAAATGAGATCGGGCAGGCCTTCTTTGTCTTTGAATTTGCGACTGCTGTTGCAGGTGCGGTTCTGGGCATTGACCCGTTTGATCAGCCGGATGTCGAGTTCAGCAAGGTTGAAACCCGCAAGCTGACGAACGCCTATGCTGAAACTGGCTCCTTGCCAGCAGAAGAGCCGTTCGCAATCGACGGAAAGCTGTCTTTCTACGCAGATGAAAAGAATGCGGGTGTTCTTGGGGGAGGAGACGCTGTTTCCGTTCTCAAGAAGCACTTCAGCCGTGTTGGTGCGGGCGATTATGTCGGTCTTCTGGCCTATATCGAGCGCAACCGTGAAACACGGGACTGGGCGCAGGACGTTCGGATGGAATTGCGGGATGCGCTGAAAGTTGCCACGGCAGCCGAGTTCGGCCCGCGCTTCCTTCACTCAACAGGGCAGGCTTACAAAGGCGGCCCTGACAGTGGCGTTTTCCTTCAGGTTACTGCGAAGGATGCGGCTGATGTTCCGGTTCCGGGACATGGCTTCAGCTTCGGCGTCGTCAAGGCGGCGCAGGCACGCGGCGACTTTGAAGTTCTCTCGGCCCGTGGGCGTCGTGCCCTCCGGGTGCATATCGATGGACCGTTGGAAGAGGGCCTGAAGACCCTTGCCACGGCAATCCATAAAGCGGTGGCAGGAGCATAAACATGCGGATCGGTATCATTGGTCTGGGTCGTATGGGCGGCAATATTGCCGTCCGTCTGACCCGGCATGGACATGATGTTGTTGTGCATGACCGCACGGCTGCCGTGACGGCAGCGACTGTGGAGCGATCCGAAAAGGGTCGCGCCACAGGCGTGGACAGCGTCGAGGCGCTTGTGAAGGGTCTTGAAGGTGACACGCATCGTGTCGTCTGGGTCATGCTTCCGGCTGGTGCGATTACCGAAGCCTGCGTGAAGCAGCTCGGCACGCTTCTCGGCAAGGGAGATGTCATCATTGATGGTGGCAACAGCTACTACAAGGATGACGTCCGTCGTGCGGAAGAGCTGGCAGCGAAGGGGATTTCCTACGTTGACGTTGGCACGTCCGGCGGTGTGTGGGGCCTCGAGCGTGGTTACTGCATGATGTATGGCGGGCCGAAAGAGGCTGCGGATTATATCGATCCAATTCTGGCGGCTCTGGCCCCTGGAAAGGGTGATGTTCCCGTCACGCCGAACCGGGATGCGACCAATCTCGATCCGCGTGCCGAGCAGGGTTATCTGCACTGTGGTCCGTCCGGTTCGGGCCACTTTGTAAAGATGATCCATAACGGCATCGAGTACGGCATGATGCAGGCCTTCGCTGAAGGTTTTGACATCATGAAGAGCAAGAACTCGCCCGTTCTGGCCGAAGGTGAACGCTTCGACCTGAACATGGCGGATATTGCCGAAGTCTGGCGTCGCGGCAGTGTCGTGTCGTCCTGGCTGCTGGATCTGACGGCGGAAGCGCTCGCGAAGTCGGGCGAACTGTCCGAGTTCTCGGGTGAAGTTGCTGACTCTGGTGAAGGTCGCTGGACGATCGAAGCCGCCATTGAAGAAAATGTGCCGGCGCCTGTTATGACGGCGGCCCTGTTTACCCGTTTCCGTTCGCGGTCGGGCAACAACTTCGCCGAGAAGATTCTCTCGGCGCAGCGTTTCGGCTTTGGCGGTCACGTCGAGCAGAAATAAGCCCCTCTGACGGATGGGCAAGGGGGAGTGGGCACAGTATGCTCACTCCCCCATTCAATATGGCCGACCGACAGGGGCTTGTATGTCCATTGACCTAGATACCATTCACGCGGAACTTCCAGCGCTTCCGGAGACGATCCGGATGGTTGTGTCCGACATGGATGGAACGCTCCTGACACCGGAAAAGACAATCGCTCCCTCTACGATGGCGATGGCAAAGGAGCTCCAGAAGCGCGGTATTCCGCTCTGTCTGGCAAGCGCGCGGCCCCCGGCTGCGATGACAAAATACATCTCACAACTCGGCTTGAGCGGTCAGAACGCGGGTTTCAACGGCGGGATTATCTTCTCACCGGACGGAACACCGACAGTGAGCCGTGTCCTGTCGCGTGATGTGCTCTCCGTGGTGCATGACATGCTGCATGTCCATGGGATTGAAACGTGGCTGTTGCGTCAGTCTTACTGGATGGTCAGTGACGCCGCGACGCCGTTTGTCGAGCATGAGCGCCGTATTACCGGGCTGACGCCTCATGCTGTGCCGGATCTGCGTCATGAGTTTGACGGGATCGGTAAGGTCATGGGTGTGAGCAACAACTACGATCTGCTTCAGCGTGTCGAGACGGAACTGGCTGTTATGCTTCGTGGTGAAGCCAGTGTGCGCCGTTCCTCCGAAATGCTGCTCGATATTACGCCTGCGCTCGCCAACAAGGGCGAAGCCGTCCGTGAGCTGGCTCTCGCTCACGGTGTAAAGCCGCATGAAGTGGCCTGTCTGGGTGATGCCCATAACGACCTGCCGATGTTTGCTGTCGCGGGGTTGGGCATTGCCATGGGACAGGCTGAAGACGATGTGAGAGCCGCTGCCCAGGTTCTTACTGACACCAATGAGCGTGATGGCTGGGCCAAAGCCATTGAGCGCTACATTCTGCCAAGGGTCAAAAACACATGACGACCGATATCCGTACTGCCATACTGGAAACACTGCCGAGCTCAGAAGCAGTAGCCCTTCGAATGGCGGATCTTCTGGTGGAAGGTGTTTTTGCCAAGACGGACGGCAAGTTCCGAGTGGCCCTGTCTGGCGGTTCGACACCCAAGCGACTGTTCGAACTGCTGGCCGAGCCGGAGCTGGCAAAGCGTATTCCGTGGGATCGCATTGAGATTTTCTACGGGGATGAGCGCCATGTTCCCGAAGGGCATGCGGACAGCAACCATACGGTTGGCCAGTCTGTTCTGATCAGCCGTGTTCCGGTTCCTGCCGAGAACGTGCATCCGATCCCGACGGGTGGGACGGTCGAGGCGGATGCGCGCGCCTATCAGAAAACTCTTGAGACTGCATACGGCGCGACGGAGCTGGACCCCGCTCGTCCGCTGTTTGATCTCGTGATGCTTGGCCTGGGAACGGATGGACATACGGCCTCCCTGTTTCCGGGCGAGCCTGTGCTTCAGGAAAAGACGGCGTGGGTGGGAACGGCAGCGCCGAAGACCGCACCCTACGAGCGCATTACGCTGACGTATCCTGCCATCCATTCCAGCGCGCTGGTCGTCTTTCTGGTGACCGGGGCATCCAAGGTAAAAATGCTCCAGCGTCTTCGTGAGGGCGACAAAACTCTGCCGTCTGCAAATGTGACCAGTGAAGGCCGGATCGTCATTCTTGCAGATCGTGCTGCAACGGGAGACGCCGCATGAGCTCGGATATGGAGGTGCACAAGCGCACTGCCGCTCGTCGTGCTGCCGATATGGTCAAGAGTGGCATGGTAGTTGGACTCGGCACGGGAAGCACCGCCACCTACATGATCGAGCGGCTCGGTGAGCGCGTGGCAGAAGGCCTTCACATTGTCGGGATTCCGACATCCGAAGACAGTGCCCGCAAGGCTAAAAAAGCGGGTATTCCGCTGACGGATTTTTCCGCTCATCGCCAGCTCGATATTGCCATTGATGGCGCAGATGAGGTTCAGCGGGGGCCGTTGCACCTTATCAAGGGCCTTGGCGGAGCGCTGCTGCGTGAAAAGATCGTGGCTCAGGCTTCGAAGATATTTGTGGTGATTGTGGATGGCAGCAAGCCAGTTGATCACCTCGGGGAGCGCGCTCCTGTTCCCGTGGAAGTGATTCCTTTTGGTTGGGAATGCACGGCAGAACGGTTGTCAGCCTGCGGTGCCAAGGGCGTTAAGCCCCGGACCGACCGTGATGGGAACCTGTTCGTCAGTGACAATGGCAACATGATCCTGGACTGCACGTTCGGCCCGATCGAGGACCCGGAAGATCTGGCGCGCCAAATAGACGCGATCGTGGGCGTGGTGGAACACGGCATGTTCCTGAACATGGCGTCTGAAGTTCTGGTTGCGACAGAACAGGGAGTGGAGCGATGGGAACCATAGAGACTGCGCACGTCAGTAAGGCCATAGGTGTCCGGCCGCGTTTTCTGGTCGTGATGGGTGTTTCCGGGACAGGCAAGACAACGATCGCCACCGGCCTTGCCACCCGCCTGGGGTGGCATTTTCAGGAAGGGGATGCGCTCCATCCCCAAAGTAACGTTGACAAGATGAGCTCAGGTCAGCCGCTGACGGACGAAGACCGCAAGCCCTGGCTGGAACTCTGCCATGACTGGCTGAGCAGGGAAGTAAAAGCGGGTCACGGTGCTGTCCTGACCTGCTCCGCCTTGAAGCGCATTTATCGCGAACAGCTACGTCGCGATCTTCCCGTTGAATTTATTCATATCCGTGTTGCTCGCGACACTCTGGCTGATCGTATGACCCATCGAAAAGGTCATTTCATGCCGCCAAGTCTGCTGCCGAGCCAGCTTTCCACATTTGAAGAGCCGGGTGACGACGAGCCGGTCATTCATGTCTGTGGTGAAGATCACCCCGATGTTGTGCTGGAGAAGCTGATCCAGCAATTTCGTGATGAAGAAAACCAGAAGGAACTCCATGCGGCTGTTGGTTGATGCAGATGCCTGCCCTGTAAAGGACGAGATTTACCGTGTGGCAGGCCGTTATGGCCTCCAGACGCTGGTTGTCGCCAATCGCTGGATCAATATCCCCCAGTCGCCACTGATTGAGCGTGTGGTCGTGCCGGAAGGGCCAGACGTTGCGGATGACTGGATTGCAGAGCAGGCTGTCACAGCAGACATCGTGGTCACGAACGACGTGCCATTGGCCGTGCGGTGTCTGGAAAAGGGGGCGGCCGTTCTGCGTCCCAACGGTGAAGAAATCGATGATCGGTCCGTAGGAATGGTCTCGGCCATGCGGGATCTGATGCATGACCTGCGCGAAACCGGGGTGGTGAATACGTACAATCCATCCTTTGGAAAAGCGGATCGAAGCCGGTTTCTTTCCGCTCTCGATACGCTCATCGTGCGACTCCGCAGGAAAGCTGCCCTTTCCAGAGTGATCCCCAGTTCTTCATAAAACATCCACAGGGAGGTCCCCGGAGATGTTCCATGAATCTGGGGATAAGAGTCCGCTGCTGAGGAAAAATCGTCCATGAATCCGTTGCGTCTTGCACAGCTGGAAATGTTCTGTGCTGTCGTCGAGACAGGAACGGTGGTGGCAGCGTCACGGAAACTGAACTGTGTGGCGTCCAACGTGACAGCGCGCTTGCGGGAACTGGAGCAGCTTCTGGGGCGGGAGCTGTTTACGCGGGAAAAGAACCGTCTCTTTCTGACGCCGGAAGGACGATTGTTTCACCAACAGGCCAAAACCGTCGTGGAAGAGGCACGGCACCTGACAGATCTCTTTTCTGAAGGCGTGCCTCGCGGGATACTGACTGTTGGGGCCTTGGACGTCGCACTGAAGGAATATTTACCCAGTCGAGTGCCGCAGTTTCTGGCGGCGGCACCGGGTGTGGAAATCAGGATCCTGATCCGGCCGACAGATACACTTGAGCGTATGCTGGTTGATGGCGAGATTGATCTTGCTCTGACAGATGGGCCAATCGAGCATCCCATGATGGGCAGTGCGTTTTCCTTTCGCGAGCGTCTGGCACTTATTTTGCCCGAAGGACAGCAGACACTTCAGTCAGGCCAGACAGTCTTTCTGTTCAATACAGACTGTTTGTATCGCCGGTATTTTGAGGTTTGGCTGGAGCAGAAGGGCTTTGGCGGCGGTCTTATCCATACCGTTGAGTCTTATGACGTCATTATGGCCTGCGTAGAGGCGGGGTTGGGAATTTCGTGTATTCCTCAGAGTGTTCTCTCAACTCTGGGGGCTGTCCGTAAGACAGGCATCGCTGTGCAGTACCCCACAGATCTTCAGGGCAGTGATATCTATTCGGTCTGGCGGGAGCCGCGAGTGAGCGTGTTGGCCCGGTTGTTCATGGAGAGTCTGGGTTCAATCTCTGAAGACTCATAAATAGTGAACGAAACACTAATTTATCATCACTTTTAATAAAACATATCTCTTGCCAGTGTCGGGTCATCGATTGAACCGGCAGCGGCCTCATGCGTCTAAAATAAAGCGGCGCAGGATGCGCTTCCTGAAAAACAGGAGCACTCATGGCTCAGAAATACGATCTCTTCATTAACGGTGAATGGGTTTCCCCGCAGACAGGAGAATGGATTCCTGTTGAAAACCCTGCCACGAAAGAAACGGTTGGCCAGGCGGCTCGGGGTGGTGAAGCCGATCTGGATAAGGCGGTAGCAGCAGCCAAGGCGGCGTTTCCGGCCTGGAGCCGAAAGACAGCTACGGAGCGCGCGGATTATGTCCATGCGCTGAAAGATCTGGTGAAGCGGGACAAGAAGGTTCTGGCCCAGATCATTACGTCCGAAATGGGTAAGCCCCTAAAGGAAGCTGAAGTCGAAGTTGATTTCGCAATCGGGCTGCTGCGGTTTTCGGCTGAAAACACGCTGCGTCTTCAGGGGGAAATCATTCCGGGGAGCACCCCGGACGAGAAAATTTTGATCGATCGTGTGCCTCTTGGTGTGATTGGCGCCATTACGGCCTGGAACTTTCCGCTGGCTCTTTGCGCTCGCAAGATTGGGCCGGCCATCGCTGCGGGGAATACGATCGTTGTAAAGCCTCACGAACTGACGCCGCTTGCGTCGCTTCATCTGGCAACGCTGGTTGAGGAAGCAGGCATTCCCAAAGGTGTCGTTAATATCGTCACGGGTGATGGTCCGGAAGTCGGAGTTCCGCTGGTCGCGCATCCGGACGTGAAGCTCATCACCATGACCGGCTCAACGCCTGCCGGGAAAAAGATCATGGCCGCCGCAGCGGAGACGCTGAAGGAAGTTCGACTGGAACTTGGTGGCAAGGCTCCTTTCCTGGTGATGGAAGATGCTGATCTGGAGAAGGCTGCGGAAGCGGCCGTGCAATCTCGCTTCATGAACACGGGGCAGGTTTGTACCTGCAATGAACGCACTTACATTCATGAAGCGGTTTACGACGACTTTGTGCAGAAGGTTCGCCAGAAGATCGGCGCTCTAAAGGTTGGTCTGCCAACTGACCCTTCAACGGACATGGGCCCCAAGGTGAGCGAAGACGAGCTCAACAAGGTTCACGAAATTGTCGAAAAGGCTGTTCGCCAAGGCGCAACGCTGGAAACTGGTGGGAAACGCTTAACGGGCGGTGTCTATGATAAGGGCTATTTTTACGCCCCTACACTGCTGACGGACGTCTCACAGGATATGGACATTGTTCATAACGAGGTGTTTGGCCCTGTCATGTCGCTTATAAAGGTGGCTGATTTCGATCAGGCGCTCGCCTGGGCCAATGACTGCCGGTATGGGCTATCAGCCTATCTCTTTACGAAGGATCTGGGTCGTATCCTGCGTATGACGCGTGAACTGGAGTTCGGGGAGGTCTACGTGAACCGTCCCGGCGGTGAAGCGCCGCAAGGTTTCCACCATGGCTACAAAGAAAGTGGCCTTGGGGGGGAAGACGGCCAGCATGGGCTGGAAGCCTATGTGCAGACCAAGACGATTTATCTCAACGCTTGATGTTGAGAAGGGCAGCCCGAAACCGGGCTGCCTTTTTTTATGAAAGGACCAGAAACATGGTTAAAGTTGCTGCACTGGCCACTGATGGCTTGGAAAAAATCGAGCTGACATCCCCACAAGAAGCGCTGGAAAAAGCGGGCGCGACTGTTACTGTAATCTCGTTGAAAGCTGGGGAGTTTCAGGCGGTCAACAAGGACATTTATCCATCTCGCAAAATTAAAGCAGAACTGGGCATTGCGGATGCGAAAGCCTCCGATTTTGATGCTCTTTTGCTGCCGGGAGGGCTTGCCTCACCTGATAGCCTCCGCATGAACCGAGATGTCGTGGCATTCGTGAAGGAGTTTGTGAAGGCCAACAAGCCGATCGCTGCGATCTGTCACGGAGCGCAGGTCTTGATCGAAGTAAACGAGCTACGAGGCCGTACCGTTACATCATGGCCTGCAATCAAGACCGATCTTGAGAATGCAGGGGCAAGCTGGGTGGACACAGAAGTTGTGACGGACGGCCCTTACGTGTTCTCACGGTGTCCTGACGATCTGCCAGCATTCAACAGGGCGATTATCAAGCATTTCAAGATGGGGTGATACATCGCATTACCAAGGCTGGACGAACGAGTCATGAATTGGATGGTCGGTCGTCTGGCTTTGAGATGTAATTTTCCAATGATCTTTCACAAACCGATAGCGTAGGCCGCTCCCTTTCAGGGATCGGCTGAACGCTTGTCGGGGTGTCAGGACACCTGAGACGGCTGGTGCTTTCATAGTAGCTAGAAGCGCTGGATCCACCTCGACGAAACACCCTGTCTGGTGAGCAAGATTTTGCAGCCGCTCATCCATACGCTGAATAGGAAGTTCGAGAGAAAACGGGCTTTGCTTGCAAGCGGCCGACGCACTTGCGGAAACGCTAAAGAGGGCGACGCAAAGACTGACTGAACGAAGATACACGTTAATCTCCTCAGGAGTATTCAGAAGGTTAACGTATGGCTGAACAGCTTGGGTCTCTTTTCAAAAGATGTTTTTGAAGAACCGAGAAATAGCATAATATTTTTCATCTGGGTCGTGAGTGTTTCTTCGATGAAATCGTCTTTAAGATATAATGGAATTAATTATGAATAAAATAATTTCGGCGCATCCTGTTAGTGCAGGGCTAAAAATTTTTCAAAACGATCCCGAAATAAAAATCTATGATGATGTTCTTTATATTCCAAGAATTCCTGGCCCACATGATTCTAATTACGGAATTTATGATAGTTATGGGCGTCTTGTACAAACAGCAGGCCCTCGTCGAGGTTGGCCAAATTTTTCATTAGGACAGTCTCAAAGTTCCAGTATTTCTCCTTCATCATCATATCCGCGTGCGACGGAGAACTCATATTTTTATGGGGGACATATTGGAACACATTTTGGGCATTTTTTGACAGAGACACTGCCGAGATTTTGGTGCGCGCCACATTGGTATCTTAATAAAAAAATCATCTGCCACAGTGGAGATACTATAGAAAAATTATTTTCCGTTTCGTGGATTAAAGAAATTTTCGAAATGATCGGTCTTGTAAAAGAGCAATTTATTATTTTTGATCGTCCGACGACAGTCACCAGCCTCCTTATTCCTGGCGTATCATTTGAAGAAAATCATTTTTCTCATCGAAAATTTGCAGAGTTTTGTAATAAATTAGGTAGAAAATATGCTGTTGATTTAGGTATTTCTGATCCAATTTTTCTTTCGAGAGAGAAATTCAAAAGTGCGATGAGAACAATAGGTGGTGAAGAAGAAATAACCTCCATTTTAAGGAATAAAGGATTTAGAATCGTTTACCCGGAAACTCTCTCCGTAAGAGAGCAAATGGGTCTTTTTTGTTCTGATAGATTGACGAGCGGGTTTGTTGGATCCGCATTCCACAATAGTATATTTTGCTCATCTCCCCGCGGTTTAGCGCTTTGCTATGGCAATAGTTATTCCACAAATTTTTGGCTAATGGACCAAGTCAACGACGCAAACATTCAATATTTTTCGACGCCGACACTACTGCTTAAAAACTCTCCAGGAGTCGGCGTTCCCGCAGAGTTCACAGTAGATAATCCGATGGACGTTGCGAACCTAGTCATAGACTATTATGAAGAAAAAAGCGTTTTAAAGAAAGAAAACGAAAAAATTAATTATGGAAAAAAGGAAGGACCTTATTTAATAAAAACAAAATTTGATTCTTTTCTTCAAATAGACCGGCAGCTTGGAAAAATTCATGCTGGGAGTGGGGTTGGTCCGCGAATACATAAAATTTTCGCATACGTTTTTGATTCGCAATGGATAGAACTTTTTACCCTAGGTGGGGATGTTTTATCTATGGATCAGCTTGATAGCGTTTCAGATACTTTAAATTTTGAAATGCAGATTAGTCAAAACGAAAAAACATTTTCACTTAAGCATCCGGTCACAAGCAGGTTTGTATCCACAACTCCTGATGGAGTTGTGGAGTGCAATAGAGAATATGCACGAGCTTGGGAGCAGTTTCTCTTGATCTCTGCAAACCAGAATTAAGAAAAATATTGCTGCCGATTTTGATTTTCAAAGAGCAATAATATTTTTCTAAAGAGGCCAATCCTGAATACGGTCAGAACGCATAGGGTTATTATTTGGTTGTTCTAAATCAGAGAAGCCCGAAAAATGGAAAACTTCCCAATTTTTCATTTCTGGCCTCGAGAGTACAACGTGGTCATTAAAATTGTGGTCTGTACAAAGGAAAAGGCCGTTATAGAAAAATCCTACGCCGCCATTTTTTCCATAAATGAGTTTGAAAGTGGCAGCTTCAGAGCGCTTTTCCTTCAACAGTGCCTCTCCTGGCTGCTCCCATGTCATCCAAAATGTCTGATCTCTTAAAACTTTGAACTGCACCGTTTCACCTGAAACCGTAGCAATGACTCTGGGTCTTTCATCTTTTTTGTCTGGAGTAGAAATTACAACTTGAGTTTCCGGATCCCAGACTAAATTTTGATCTGTGTTATCAGACAAAAACCATTGTCGTTTTGAAATTGTTGGGACTGGAATTCCACTTCTTGATAGTGTTGCAAAAGAAGTATGGAAAACAGCCATCTCTTCTTCATCTCTCCAGCACCAGCGATGTATATGATCATGCCTGATGCTATTAAATACATCACCATTTTTTGAATAGTCCGCTACTGGCGGGGGTTTATCTAGGCACGTGACCTTGAGGGGGGAGCGGATGAGATAAAAATTATGATCCCGTCCTGATTTTATATATCCGCCCCAGCCTGCTCGCAGAAAGCGTGTTGTATGCTCAACATGAGCATGGCCGTACCCCCGGAAGCGGGTGTCGAGATACCCGACGACTGAGAGCGCCTCCCGCGAAAAGGAGCAGCACTGGCCCGTTACATACCGCGAAATAATCGGATTGGAGACAGTGCCGGTTCCGCCAATTCGATCGTTTAAAGGCCAATGAGAAGGGGCAAGATTAACGTGCCCCCACCGTTTTGCGCCATCGATCCATGCTTGTTCCCAGCCGTCCTCCATTGGGAAAGTGTCTTCTTCAAGAAGAATGACGACATCGCAGTGGCGCATTTCATGAAGATAATAAATCGCTCGGTTTTTGTTCCATACGACCCCACAGTTTGGTCCTCGTATGTAAGCTACCCCGAGTTCTTCAAGCATATTTTGGGTGTTGTCAGGTGATCCATCGTCGACGACGATAAGTTCATGATCTGCTTTGGTGTGGCGTTGGACCTGCTCAATGGTGTGGCGTGTAATATCACACCGCTTATAGGATAAGATCGCTATTCCCACACGCATGACTGTTTCCCTGCAAGCCTTGGCGTTTGCGCCACCGGTATTATTCTTATCGACGGTGTTGCTCGATAATTCCCGCACACCAGTTTGATAAACTGGTAGAGCCTTTTTAGAAAATTGAAAATAATTTTTCCGAACAGTGTTTTCTATAATGCTCTTTTTTTTGAAAGTGTTTGTTGACGAAAAAGACGATAGAATAGAAAAAATTGAATATTTTCATAATAAAATTTTAGTAAAAAATCAGTTTTTGCAAAATTTTTTTTCTAATAAAAAGGAAGATATTTTTGAGATAATTAAAATATCTTCCCGTATTCTCTGATTAATACGTTGTATCTACGAGGTGTCGTCCGAGGGCTGGGTCATCTGTGAAGAACCCGTCGATCCCCATATCCAGATAGCGGCGGACCTCTGCGATCATACCTTGGGGGTTGCGAGCTGCTGGGCCTGCGTCATTTCGAAGCTGAGCAGGAAGAAAGTAGTTTTCCGGGCGTGCTGTGTAGGAATGAACAAGCAGACCTGCACGGTGCGCGTCATCCACCAGTGTGCTGGGTTCAAGCCATGCGCCTTTGGAATCACGGGGGATCAGATCCGTGTTCGACGGGCCGATGACGTCGGCATAATGGCTGATATCCTTGAGGCCGCTTGGTGTCATCAGGTCGCCGAAGGTTGTTGTTTTTCCTGCTGCGGCAAGATCAGGGGGAACCTGTTTGCGTTCACCCATCAGAAGCATCAGCCGTGTCTGTGGGTTGATGGCCAGTGCCTGCTCCCGGATACGGGCGAGGTTTGACGTTTCGAAAGACTGGATTTCGAGCGGGGCCTGGCGCGTATATTCGTGAGCCGCAATGGTCTTGAGGAAGATTGCTTCCGGATCATGGCCGAGGCTGTGAAAATGCGTGGAATGCTTCAGTTCCGGGATCAGACCGAAGGTCTTGCCGGTGGCAGCAGCCTGAGCCGCCACAACTTCGATGACCTCCTCAAACGTCGGGATTTCGAAGCGGTCGTTGTAGCGGGTGTTATGGACACGAAGGGTCGCCAGACGCTCACGGGCACGGAGAGTTTTGAGTTCCGCAAGTGTGAAGTCCGTGGTGAACCAGCCGGTCTGCTTTTGGCCGTCGATGGTGACGGTCTTTTTGCGGTCGGCAAATTCCGAATGATCCGAAACGTCTGTCGTATCGGCGATGTTGCTTTCATGACGGACGACTAGATGGCCGTCTTTTGTCATGACCAGATCGGGTTCGATGAAATCGGCGCCGTCCAGCATTGCTTTGGCATAAGCACCGAGTGTGTGTTCAGGACGGAGAGCCGACGCGCCACGGTGGGCAAACACCAGTGGCTTTGGAGCCAGGGAGGGAGCCGCCTTTGCGGAGCGGCTCAGGTGAAGGGCAGGGAGGGCGGCGGAAAGCAGCCCCAGAGTGCGGCGGCGCGTCAGCATGGATCAGTCCTTACAGCGTGGCGTTCAGTGTCAGGAAGAAGCTGCGCGGGGCAACCGGGAAGGCACTGAACTGACCAGAAGTCTGGGTCGCGTTGATGGTGGACCAGGCGTGTGTGTTGGTCAGGTTGGTGATGTTACCCTGAACACGCAGGGCTGCGATGTGTGGGATGCCATGGAACGTGTAGCCGGCGTTCATGTCAAACTGAGCAAACGGGGCGGCGTACATGTCGTTGGTGTAGGTTGCATAACGCTTCCCGGTCACGACACCGATGAACTGGCCATAAGCATTGCCCCAGTTGGTGCTGAAGACGAACTTCTCAGACCAGGCAGGCATACCCACAACGTTCTTGCCAGCCGTATGCACGACTGTCGTGCCGGTGCTGTAGTTATCGTTGTAGGTGGACTTGTTATAGGACAGGCCGTTGTAGAGCGAGAAATGCTCGCCGAAATGGGACGTGAAGGAGAAGTCCATACCATCGGTTGTGACAGAACCAACGTTGGCAAGCGTTGTGGCAGACCCGATGATGGAAGACAGCGTCTGCGTGGTGGCAACAGCCAGAAGGCGGTTCGAGAAGTGCACGTGATAGTATGACAGCTGTCCTTCGATAGACGTCAGCGGGCCAAGATGGATCTGGCGATGCTCACGCAGACCGGTCTCGTAAGTCCATGATGTTTCCGGCTTGCCGTTCTTTTTGAAGTCTTCGAAGGCAGCCTGACTGGTTGCGCCCCAAGGTGTGGCGTTGCCGTAGCCGGCGTCCTGGAAGGAGCGCATGTTTTCCTGAATGGTGGCGAACCACTGTTCATTCGGCGTGATATTCCAAACCGCACCGAAGGATGGCAGGAACGGACGTTCCGCAGCGATCGTACCACCCGGAGCCGTGACAGCGTAGGACGGAGAGAGCGAGCCCGCCTTAGCAGCAACAGGCAATGTGCCGTTCGTGTAAACGAGCTCAGACTTGAAACCAGCCTTTAGGGAGAAGTTCTTGGAAATCTGCCAGTTGTCCTGCAGATGGGTGACGAACGTGTTGGTGTAGAAGTTGTTCGTATATTGGTCGATCAGGGCGTTCTGCTGGCGTTCGTATGGTGTGGTCGGGTTGTTGGCATCCAGCGGGTACCAGCGACGAGCCTGCGTATTGTTGTTGCGCTCATACCATCCACCGACTTCGATGGAATGTTTGCCGAGGTGGTAGCGCAGTGTGGAGATCAGGCCACCGCGGTTATCCCAGTATTCGGTTGTACGCGTGGCGTAACCGGATCCACCGAAGACCGTGCTGAGATCCTGACCGGGGAAATAAGCGGCGAAGAGGGTAGGCAGACCCGCAGCCGTAATCGGGCCTGCGACGACGCCTTCACCTAGATCATGATGGTAATAGATCGAGTTATCCCAGTGCAGGTTCGCATTGAAATCATGCGTCCACTTTGCATAGGCCAGGAAGTCTTCCCGCTGGGCAGCGGAATAGTAATTGCGGTAATTCAGGCCTGCATTCGTATAAGCGGCTGAATTAATGTAGGATTTTGCGTAGTTGTAGTTCGGGTAAGTGAAGGGACGGACATAAGTGCCGTAGCCCTGTGGCAGCGTTACGCTGTCTTCGTTCGGCTCCACTTTCTGGGACCAGTCAAAGAAGACCGAAAAGCGGTCATGGGCGCTGTGGTGAACGAACTTGGCATTGACCTGATAGCCGCCCTGATGGCCAGCGAAGTCCCATGCGCGTGCATCCTGACGGGCGAATGAGACATAGGCCGAGTTGCCATTTCCGAATTCACCCGTGTCGAGACGCGCGAAGGTGCGGAATGTGGACCAGCTGCCAAAGACCTGTTCGATCTGAGCGCCGCGCTTGCGCAGTGGATCCTGCGTCGTAAATTCGAGTGTACCGCCGAGGTTGGACGTGGACGCCGTGCCCAGACCGCCTGCACCGGTGGCAATGGACGCAGATCCGATGTTTTCGCTGATGGATGCGCGCTGCGGGGAGAGGCCGTTGTAGTTACCGTAGGCCTGGTCGCCGAGGGGAATTCCATCAAGCGTATAACCGAGCTGCTCTTTGGCAAAACCATGTACATACAGTGATGAGTTCTGTTCGTTGTTGCCCCAGGGATCAGCATTGTTGAACACAACACCTGGCAGGATCTGCAGCGCCTTGATGGGGTTGATGCCCGGCATGATGCGCTGGATCTGAACGCGGCCAAGTGTCTGTTCGGAGCGGGTGCGCTTTGCGGTAATAACCAGCTGTTCCGATCCGCCGGAAACGGCTGCGGCCTTGTGTGCTGCGGTGTGTTTCTTGCTGTTTGTCGACGCGGTGGCAGCTTTGGCTGAAGGCAGTGCCATGCTCACTGCCAGCGGAGAACAGAAAAGAAAGAGCAGCGCACGGTTGCGCTGGGATTTGGATGACATGGATAGCTTTCCCGTAACGAAGCGGAGTCGGAACGGGCGGAAACTAGTCTCAATATCGTGATGGTTGTGTGAACCTAGTGTGAAGGCGGCGTGACAGTTTTATGACGCCGTTTGCCAGCCTAGGCCCACGATCGCGACGCGCCGTCCGAACGGGGTCTCCTGCAAGACTATGACTTCTCTTTCCTCAAGATAGGTCAGCTGGCGCCGGGCCCGCCCCAGGGAGTGCGTGCCGTAGGCGCGGGCAAGAGCACTGTCATCCGGGCAGGTTTCCGAATCGAGCGCGGTGCGCGCCAGCAACAAAAAGACGCCCTGAACGTCTTCCGGCAGAGACGCGGCTATGACTTCGGCTTTCTGCCACTCTTCACTTTCAGCACGTTCCCGGTCCAGGCCCGCGCGGACGGTTGCAAGAATGCGCTGGAAACGACCGAGATCGAGGATGTTTCGTGATAGCCCCTGAATGCGGGCCCGGAGCTGGAAGTCCTGATAGAGGGTTGCAAGCGGCTTGTAATCCGCGCCCTCTTCGGATGCGACGCCAGAAACCATGTCCCAGATATGGGCTGGATCAATCTCGGTCGTTTCGGCTGCTGTGGTGGGTTCTTCAGCCGCTTCGCGGGTTGCGCCATAGGCATCAAGCTGTGCGAGAAGATCCGGCGGAGGGGGGCGTGTTTCGCGGCGGGGGCGCGGCGAAAATTCGTGAACGGGCTCGAGAATAATGTCTCGTAGGTCTTCGGCATCCATGGGCTGCAAGGGAACAAGCACTGGCCCCGTGTTGTGGCTGGCTGTTTCTACGGGGCCGATTGTCAGCAGCTTCGGACGACGGGACAGAGCGGGGCCGAGCGCCATGAACTGCCCGCGGGCAAGATCACGAAACGATTCCGCGGCCCGACGCTCCATTCCCAGAAGATCTGCGGCGCGGGCCATGTCGATGTCGAGGAAGGTCCGGCCCATCAGAAAGTTCGAGGCCTCTGCCGCGACGTTCTTGGCCAGTTTAGCCAGACGCTGTGTTGCGATGACACCGGCCAGACCACGTTTACGCCCACGACACATGAGGTTTGTCATGGCCCCCAGTGAGAGGCGGCGGGCTTCATCGGATGTGTCACCGCCCGCAACCGGTGCGAAGAGCTGGGCTTCGTCCACCACAACCAGAGCCGGATACCAGTTGGCGCGTGGTGCTTCGAACATGCCGTTCAGGAATGCACCAGCGGCACGCAGTTGCATTTCGGCTTCCACCTGTTCAAGATTCAGCACGACAGATGCACGATGCGCCCTGACACGTTCACCGGCTGCGCGCAAACTGGCTTCAGACTGGTCCTCAACATCAATGACCAGATGGCCATAGCGGTCTGCTAGGGTGACGAAGTCGCCTTCCGGGTCGATCATGACCTGTTGAACGAGGGTTGCTGTCTGTTCCAGCAGACGGCGCAGAAGGTGGGATTTGCCCGAGCCGGAGTTACCCTGAACCAATAGGCGCGTGGCCAGCAGTTCCGGCAAATCAATGCAGGTGTCTGAGCCGTCGCGGCCCTGTCCGAGAACGATGGATGTCATGGCGTCAGCGGATACCCGAAACTGACGATTCTAGCCACCCAAGGACGCCTTTTGCTGCAGCAAGACCGGTGGAAAAACATCCCTGCAGAAGATAACCCCCGGTTGGGGCTTCCCAATCCAGCATCTCGCCAGCTGCAAACACCCCGGGATGAGCCTTCACCATGAATTTTTCGTCCAATGCGTCCTGACGTAATCCCCCTGCTGTCGAAATGGCGCGGTCGAGGGTGTCTGTCCCGGTCAGGACGATGGGGAGGGTTTTAATGGCCCGGGCCAGCTGGAGGGCTGTCGCTTGTTTTGGCGTTGCCTGTCGCAGTAGTTCTCGGGAGGCACCATCGAGAGACAGAGCTTTGCGCAGGCGGTTGGACTGGCTCTCTCTGGGACGCTGGGCCTGAAGGCGTTTGAGAATGGCGTCTTCAGAAAGGGTAGGGCGCAGATCCAGTGACAGGATGGCGGTGCCCGTAGAGGTGATGGCATCACGGAGAGAGGCCGAAAGGGCATAAAGGGCAGAGCCTTCCAGTCCGCGCGGCGTAATGGTGAGGTCCCCACGAGTTTCCGTTCCCTGAAACGACAGTCCGACGGAATGGAGCACTTCACCGTCATGGCGTTGCAGGACGTCATCTGGCCAGTTGGGCATGAAGCCGCAGTTTGACGGTTTGAAAGGGGATGTTTCCGTAGGGAACAGACTGGCCCAGCGCCCGTCTGACCCCAGGCGAGACCAGCTTGCACCGCCTGTAGCCATGAGCGTGGCGTCCGCAGCAAAGGTGACAGGACCTGAAGGGTTTTCAAAGGTCAGTCTTGAACCCTCCCATCCTGTGAAGCGATGGCGTGTCCTGATTTGAACACCCTGTTCTGCAAGTCGACTGAGCCACGCGCGAAGGAGAGGAGACGCTTTCATGCTTTTGGGGAAAACTCGCCCCGAGCTTCCACTGAAGCACTCTTGCCCAAGGCTTTCAGCCCAGCGACGCAGAGCGTCTGGCGGGAAGTTTAGCAAGGCTGGGGTCAGCCAATCCTGAGCTGGTCCATAGCGTGTTATGAAAAGGTCGAGTGGCTCAGAGTGGGTCAGGTTGAGGCCACTTCGGCCTGCCATGAGCAGTTTTCGCCCCACGCTGGGCATCTGCTCAAAGATTTCGACGTGACATCCATGACCAGAAAGATATTCAGCGGCGAACAGTCCGGCGGGACCTGCGCCAACGATGGCAACAACGGGAGGCGTGGAGAAAGGGCTCATGGCTGTCTGATTGCCATGAGCCGGATGGTTTGTCAGGTTCTACGTACTTCTGAGGCCGACGAGTATCAGCCTCAGGAGGGGATCAGAAACCGGCGCTGATGGAGCCCGTTGCGGCGAAAGGAGCTGCAATGGCGTAGGTCGGGGCTGTGCCCTTTACCGTATTGCCGAAAATGCCCTTCATGGTTGTTGCATTCGTCTGCACACTGAGCGGGAAGCCCAGATAGTGCTTGTCGGCAATGTTGGAGATGTTGAGCTTGACGTTGGGGCTCTGCAGGAAGCCAACATTATGGAAGCGATAACCGACGGTCAGGTTCATGCGCACGTAAGACGGGAGTGCCTCGTCGTTCATGAACGTTGAATACTGCTTGGCGACGTATTTCAGGCTGTAGGCGCCGAAGAGATTTCCGTCATCGTAATCCAGATTGAAGCCAACCTGATATTTTGGTGTTTCAGGTGCGAACTTGCCCTTCGTGTGCAGGTAATCAACGGAGCTTCCGCTGCCGCCGCGCAGATTGCTGGTCGTGCGGGCATCAACATACTCAAAGGATACATACGGGCGCAGATGATAGAAAATCGGACGCGTGCCGATTTCTGCGTCTACACCGTTTGTGCTCTGGCCGCCCGCATTGATGTTGTTGCTATAGTAGTTTGAGCAGGCGTCATCGGTGCACTGGCTCTGCGAGAAGAACCGGTTGGTGAAATTATAATGGAAGTACGTGATCGATCCCATGATGGTCGAACCGGTGTAACGCCAGCCCGCTTCTTCCGAGATGGAGATTTCCGGGTTGAGGTTTGAGGTGCCGCGTGTGGCGTAACCGCTGCTGGCCTGGTTGGGAGCCTTCACGTTGTAATATGTGCCTGCATCGAAAAGCGCGTAGTTCGTCGGCATGCGGAAGTTGGTCGCACCGGAGATGAAGATCTGGTTTTCCGGGTTGATCTGATAGCGGATCGACGCCGTCGGCAGCGGCTCATAGTACGTCTTGTTGATGTACGGGCCGGTGGATGTGTTTGGCAGCATATTCTGCGCATCACGGGTGACGATGGCGTATTTCAGGCCACCCTCGATCGTGAGCTTGTTGTTCAGCAGAGATAGACTGTCCCCGATGAACATTGTGTGCACGCGGGTCTGCGTGAGGTTGGAGCGGTACTGATAGGTCTGCCCGTTATTAAAGACGTAGTTTGCAGCCTGTCCCCAAACGCTCCAGGGTGTTCCGTCCGCGCCAATGCCAGTGGCGGGGCCGCTCTGGATCTGCTTGGAATATTCGAACCAGTAACCAACCATGAGGCGGTTCACGCCTGTTGTCAGCGTCAGCTTCGTGACGGCACCGGGACGGTAGGTTGTGGTGATGGACGGTTCATAGAGCAGGCTGCCTTTGGCAACGGACTGCCCTTCAAGCGTTCCGCCCATTGTTGTCGCACCATAGCTGGTGGGAACCGTGTATGCCCCGCCGCCACTGCCGCTGCCGTACCAGAAGTAAGGTGTTTCCGTCAGTGTCAGGTGATCGGTTAGTTTAAAGGTGGATGGTGCACTGACATAAATGTTGGTGAACGGGTTCTGATGGAACTTGTAATAGTCCGCATCGCTCTTCGTGGTCTGGCCGGTCGGATCTTTGTACACGCCATTGTAGACGGTGTTGGAGATCGTGGACGTGGTGGTGTTCTTGAATGTGCTGCCATTGGGGCGCGTGCAGGTTGCACCAGCCGAACAGGAGGTCACGTATTTGTCCTTCACGCCCAGACCGTATTCGTCCCACGACGCCATGTTCACGGAGCGGTTCAGGTAATTGTAGAGGCGGTTGCCAACAATTGCGAGAGAGACGCGGTTGCCGTCGCCCCAATCATTTACGATCTTGCCTTCGGCGTGCAGCTTCCGGTTCGTTGCTTCACTATGAACGGCATCTTCCGTCGCATAGGAACCGGAAAAATAGGCGCGCAGGTTCGTGTGGCCGATTTTGCCGGTGTCAAGGCGCAGGAAGCCGCGGGTGTAATCATAAGACCCATAGGACACGTCGAATGCGCCGCCAGCCTTCATCTTCGGATCGATCATATACATGTCGACCACGCCGCCCGTGGCGCTCAGATGTGGGCTGTCCAGATCCGCAGAGCCTTGAGCGAGATTAACCTTCTGAAGGTTTTCTGAATCCACGATTTCCTGGGAATACGTCTGGAAGGAGCCGACGTCGTTGATCGGGAAGCCTTCAAGGGTAAAGCCCATCTGCGTCTGATCGAGGCCACGGGAGCTCATGTGGCTTCCTGTCAGGCCGGCCGGGTCGGAAGACGACACGTTGGCGCCTGGAAGCAGGGAGATGAGCTGCATCGGGTCCTGACCCGGAGCCTGCTTTTCAATGAAATCGCGAGACACGCTGGAAACAGACTTTGCTGCGTCCTGCTTCTGCATCAGGCCGCCACCAACGTCACGGCGTGTAACGCCGTCAAAATACTTGCGACGACCGCTAACGGACACGTGCTCTTCATGCACCTCATCTGTTGGCGCGGTATTACCCATCATGGACGGTGCCGCTGCGGCTGCCTGATGGCGGTTTGGCTTATGATCAGCGGACGACGCGGCGGGGGCTGCCAGTGCAGGCGCAACCCCTAAGGCAATGAGTGCAGACGTTGAAAGCAGGCGTGCAAGGCGCATCAGGAAGATGGTCTTTCTCGGATAGTGAAATAAGCGAGAAGGGGAAAACCACGCTTTGTCACAATCATCAACAGTTTGGCATATGAAACATTACGACATAAATAATCGTGATATTTTCGCAACAAAAAGTGGCCCGAAAGCTTGCTTTGAGTGCCGGGGCGTCTGCGCGCTATAAGTGGTCATTGCTGACATTCGGAGGTTTCAGGCATGCAGAACGCAATCCAGCGCCGGGTGGCTCAGGGGCAGGGACGGGAACCAGCAGATCTGGTGATCCGCAACGTCCGTCTTCTGGATCTTGTGACAGGCGAACTGGTCCCTACGGATATTGCGATCTGCGGTGACCGGATCGTGGGAACGTACGGGACATACGAAGGCAGGCAGGAGATTGATGGACGCGGGCGGGTCGCCGTTCCCGGTTTCATTGATACCCACCTTCATGTTGAGTCCTCTCTGGTCACGCCTTTCGAGTTTGATCGCTGCGTTTTGCCGCATGGCGTGACGACCGCCATCTGTGACCCCCATGAGATGGCCAATGTCCTTGGGCGGTCAGCCTTCGATTATTTCCTGGCAGCGGCGGAGAGGACCGTCATGGATCTGCGGGTCAATCTGTCGAGCTGCGTTCCTGCAACGCCTATGGAAACATCAGGGGCCACCTTGGCTGCAGCTGATCTCGTGGCCTACCAGGATCATCCCAAGGTGATCGGGCTGGCAGAATTTATGAATATCCCGGGTGTTCTGAACGGTGATCCAGGTTGCCTGGACAAGCTGGCCGCATTTTCTGGCGGTCATATTGATGGTCATGCGCCGCTGATGCGCGGCAAGGCACTGAATGGCTATCTGGCTGCGGGCATTTCGACAGACCATGAAGCAACCGCCGCGGAAGAAGCGCTGGAAAAAGTCCGCAAGGGCATGACCGTGCTGATCCGGGAAGGCTCCGTCTGCAAGGATTTGGAAGCTCTGGTTCCGCTGTTGAATGTTGCAACGTCGCCCTTCTTTGCCTTTTGCACAGACGACCGGAATCCGCTTGAAATCGCGCATGAAGGGCATCTGGATTTTCTGATCCGCCGGGCAATCGAACTGGGGGTTGAGCCACTGGCTGCATATCGCGCGGCCTCACTTTCGGCTGCCAATGCCTTTGGTCTGAGGGACCGCGGGCAGATTGCTCCAGGCAAGCGGGCAGATGTTGTGCTTCTGGATGATCTTGAGGCCTGTCTGGTGTCAGACGTCATTTCTGCCGGGCGTCTGGTCACGGATGCCCTGTTTGCTGAACGGGAGATTATTCCGCCCGTGGGGCTGGGCAGCGTGAAGTTGCCAGGTGTGGTTTCTGCGTCGGATATGGAAATTCAGGGCAGTGGAACAGACCGCCCTGTGATGGGGCTTATTCCTGGGCAGATCATTACGGAATATCTGCGGCTGACATTGCCGGAAGAGAACGGGCAGGCCCTGCCGGATGTTCCGAACGATGTGGCCAAGGTCTGTGTGGTGGCGCGACATGGACATAATGAAAATATCGGCAGGGGGTTTGTGAAAGGGTTCGGCCTGAAGCACGGAGCACTGGCGTCATCTGTCGGGCATGACAGCCATAATATCTGCGTTGTGGGCACCAATGATGCGGATATGGCGACTGCTGTGAACCGGTTGGAAGCGACGGGCGGCGGATTTGTTGCCGTTCAGGATGGCAAGGTGCTGGCAGAACTGAAGCTGCCGGTGGCGGGTCTCATGAGTGATGCGCCGTTCGAACAGGTCCGCGACGAACTGATCGTATTGCGGAAAGCTGCGAAAGAGATGGGCGTTTCTCTGGAAGAGCCGTTTTTACAACTGGCTTTCCTGCCTCTTCCTGTTATCCCGCATCTCAAGATTACGGATCTTGGAATGATTGATGTCAGAACGATGGAACTGGTCTGAAACGCAAAAAGACCCGCCCCTGTGAGAGGGCGGGTCTTTTTTATCAGGCCTGACGAAGGCTGATCAGTGGGTGGAGGCACCCGTTGCATTGGCAATGCCCTGCTGCGCACTGGTTGCAGCATGAGACGTTGCATGGCCAACAGCACTGACATCCTGGCCTGCGCCACGCGTCGTGTTGCAGGCGGACAGAGACACTGCCGTACCTGTAAGCAGGGCAGAGACCAGCATCAGGCGAGCGAACGTGGATTTACGGGTCTTGGTCATGCGGGCATGTCCTTATGTTCTGTGTGTTTGTTCAGGGGTAAAAGCCTGTCGTGTCAAAAAGTTGCGTTTTTAAGTACTGACCTGCGTCGGCAGGAACGGAAAAAGGCCTGAAAATTGTTAGAGAAATTTCATTGGGCCACAGCGATGTTCAGAGTGTTTCGTCGTAATCCGGAGCGTTTGCCTGGAAAGTCAGTTCTGATTGTGGACTGTAATTTTCCGCGGCCCCTCCATGATTCCGGTTCGATGGATCTGGACGCGCTGATCCACTCGCTGCTGCGTCAGGGATGTAAGGTCAGCTTTCTTGCGCTGGGGGAGTATTTCCTTCCCAGAGAGCAGCGGGATAGGAACGCGAGGGAAGAATATCGCGCCTTTGGAGTGACCTGCCTGACGCCCGGTGATGATGTGGCTTCACCCGGATGGAAGGGGATCGAAGAGGCTCTTCAACAGATCGGGCCGAAGCTTGATACCTGCATCCCATGCCGTGTGAGCTGTGGGGGCGCAGCTTACGATCGGCTTCGTGCGGCGTTCCCATCCGCCCGCATGATTTTCTACGCATGTGATCTGCATTTTCTGCGAGAAGAACGGGCTGCGCGTCTGGCCGGAGATTATACTGCGCTCAAAGCAGTTGAGGTCACGCGGGATAATGAATTCGCCATTATGCGTCGTGCGGATGCGACACTGGTGGTGTCCAGCTATGAGAAAAATCTTTTACGTCAGGAATTGCCAGAAGCGCTGGTTGTTCATCTGGCTTTTCCCCGGCCCTCTGCCGAGGGAGAGGGCTGGGACACGCGCCGCGATATTGGTTTTATCGGCAATTTCGGGCATCGGCCGAATGAAGATGCGGTGCGTTACTTTCTGGAGCATGTCTGGCCAGATCTGGCTGTCCGCATGCCGGATTGCAGATTCCTGATCGTGGGAGCGGGTGCGCCGGACTGGCTGACAGAATGGGCGGAGAAAGACGCGCGTTTGATTGTGCTAGGGCATGTGCCAGATTTGGCGGCTGTGTTGAACAGTTTAAGGATAACTGTCGCGCCGCTTCGGTATGGAGCAGGGACAAAAGGAAAGGTTCTAAGCAGCCTGTCTCATGGCGTGCCCTGTGTCATGACATCCGTTGCCGCTGAAGGTTTCGACTTCACGCCGCAGCTCAAAGAGCTGGTTGTTGCTGATCTTCCGCAGGATGTGGTGGATGCCATTGTGGCGCTCTACACACAGGCCTCTCGATGGCAGATGGTCGTTCGTCACGGGCGTGATCTGATATTGCAGAATCATACGCCCGAGAAGCTTGATGCGGCGGTGGCTCAGTTACTGCGTATTGATGCTGCTGGCCGCTGACCGAAGGATAAACTTACGAAGGCGCCCGTTACCAGGAATCCTTCGCGCCCCCTCCGCCAGAATCGCCTCCGCCGGATTTGTAGGAATTTTTCTTCTTGTCGCCGCCGGACGAGTTGGCGTTATTACGTGAGGCGGCTGATAGAATATTGATCAGCAGGCTCAGGATCACGTCCCAGGGAATGCTGATCAGAAACCTGTCAAAAATTGAAAGAGGCAGGCCCTGAGCTTCGCGGCGTTGAGCGCGGACGGTAAAGCCAGAGCCAAGAGCAAACAGCACCATCCCTCCGACACCGAGTGCGAGATCAAATCCGTTGATGTTGAAGTCCGTATCGGATGTGGCCTGCTCCTCGTGAACCTGCGTCTCGCTTTTACGCAAAATGTCGGCGATGGAATCCAGCATCCCGTTTAGTGCGGCGGCATAGTGACCGGCTTTCAGCTCCGCCTGGGCAGCATGCAGGATATTGAATGTCTGAAGGTCGGTCAGGTCGCCTTCAAACCCATACCCGACTTCGATGCGGGCCTGATTATCCGGAATATCCAGAACGATCAGAAGACCGTTGTCCTGCCCTTTTTGACCAATGCCGGAGGCATGGAACGTCTCATTCGCATACTGATCGATATCGTCCACATGGCCGGGCAGAACGATCAGAATGTGCGGGTGACTTGGGAGTGTTTGCCGAAGATCCGTCAGCTTCTGGACGAGCTGATCCTGTTCCTGCCCGGACAGGCTCTGATGCGGGTCTGTCACGAGCTCGGTCAAAGGTGTAGCCGCGCCTGCCGGGCCAGTCAGGGACAGGCACAGCAGGGCTGTCACGGCAAGGACCAGATGCAGGGTGCGCGTTAGAAGCAGGCGGGAAACAGTCGGCACGTTCATCCGGTCCTTCAGTCAGATCAATGCTTGGAGAAGTCTACGACTGGCGGCGTCTGTGCGGCTGGGGAAGCCTCGTAGTAGACGCGCTGATGGTAGCCCATGATCCCGGCGGCGAGGTTGCCCGGGAAGTGCATGACTGTCTGGTTGTAAGCCAAAATGGCCTGCTGCAGACGCTGGCGTGCTACAGTGATGCGGTTCTGTGTGCCTTCAAGCTGAACCATCAGGCTCGTGAAGTTCTGATTGGCCTGTAGCTGCGGGGACTGCTCAGCCACGACGTTGATGGCCTTGATTTCCTGTGCGTTACGGGTCTGTGCATCCAGGATTTTTTTCTGAAGGTCTTCATCGCTGACCGAGCGGGGATCAATGCGGTTTAGGGGTGTTTCACCCGAACGTGCCGCGGCGTAATCCGTCAGAGTGTCATGCTCGTGGGTGGCATAGCCTTTGACTGTGTTGACCAGATTGGGAATCAGGTCGGTCTGGCGCTGAACTTCGTTCTGAAGCTGACCCATCTGTTCCTTGACGTTCTGGTCCGCTCCCATGAAACGGTTATAGCTTGATCCCAGCAGGGCAATAATGCCGATTACCAGAATGGCAGGAATGAGAAGTTTTCTCATCAGGGGTCCTCTTAAATCAAAAAACGGATCATCACTCCGATCGCAGAAAAAATCGTCAGTCGTGAGTGTCTGTTCTTCGCCTTTATACAACAGGATGGACTGAAGGAAAAAACGTTTCTTTTTAGTCCATATTTGTGGGCCAAGTATTCCGGTTTCCCGTTATGTTATATCGGTAGAATGTCCATGTTTTATTTGGCTGGCAGAGTGTCGAGAAACTGGAGAGTGTCGGGTGTTCTGAACACGATGCTTCATGCATCTGGCATGACGCGCAATCATGCGGCATTAAGGCGGCATGAAACTGCGCTTTGCCCCATCGCCAACCGGCTATCTCCACGTTGGTAACGCCCGTCAGGCCGTCGCCAACTTCCTGTTCGCCCGCCGTCATGGCGGCAAGTTCCTCCTGCGTATCGACGATACGGACGTCGCGCGCAGCAAGCCTGAATATGAGGACGCGATCCGTAAGGATCTGGCGTGGCTCGGTCTGGACTGGGACGAAGAGGCCCGTCAGTCCGCGCGGATGGAGCGGTATGCTGCGGCGATCGACAAGCTGAAAGCCTCTGGTCGGCTGTATCCATGCTTTGAGACCGAATACGAACTGAACGCCAAGCGCGAGATGCGCATACGGGCTGGCAAGGCCCCGATCTATGATCGCGCCATGCTGAAGCTGACTCCGGACCAGCGGGCCCGTGCCGAAGCCAATGGCAAGACGCCGCACTGGCGTTTCAAGCTGACGGATGGCAGCCGCAAGTGGCAGGATCTCGTCATGGACGATTGCTCCGTCAAGCTGACGGCAATTTCCGACCCGGTTCTGATCCGCGCAGACGGCACGATCCTCTACACGCTGGCGTCAGTAGTTGATGATCTGGAAATGGGCATCACGCATATCGTCCGCGGTGAAGATCACGTCACAAATACTGGCGTTCAGATAGACATCGCCGAAGCTCTGGGTGCAAAGCCGGATCGCTTTACGTTCGCGCATCTGCCGCTGCTGCTGGATTCTGACGGCGGGAAGCTGTCCAAGCGTTTTGATGCGCTGGGCCTGAAGTCGCTTCGTCAGGATGGGATCGAGCCGATGTCCATCGTGTCGTATCTGGCACGCGTTGGGACGTCCGATGATCCGGAAGTCATGACGATGGAAGAGGCGATTGCGGCCTACGAGATTTCCCATGTTTCCAAGTCTGCGGCGCGGTTCGATATGCGCCAGCTTCTGGCTCTGAACCGCAAGGCTCTGCATAATCTGCCGTTCTCGGTAGCGAAGGAGCATCTTCCAGCCGAGGCTACGGAAGAATTCTGGAATGCAGTGCGTGGCAATGTCGATCTGACGGCGGAAATCCCGCATTGGTGGGATGTGACGCAGGGTACGATCGTTCCGCCGTCGCAGCCGGAAGACCGTGAATTCCTTCAGCAGGCGCTTGAAACCCTTCCTGCCGAGCCATGGGGCGAAACCACATGGCAGGACTGGACCACGGCTCTGAAGGAAAAGTCAGGTCGTAAGGG
Source organism: Gluconobacter sp. P1D12_c (assembly GCF_018812105.1). NCBI lineage: Bacteria > Pseudomonadati > Pseudomonadota > Alphaproteobacteria > Acetobacterales > Acetobacteraceae > Gluconobacter > Gluconobacter sp. P1D12_c. Next base: position 13,289 of record NZ_JACSIQ010000008.1, on the reverse strand, counting down.
CAAGACGCTGTTTATGCCGTTGCGCCTTGCCCTTACGGGTGAGGACAATGGGCCGGAACTGCATGTTCTTCTGAGCCTGATGGGACACGCCCGGACGGTGTCACGTCTTCAGGACGCTATTGGCGCCTGAGTGATGAGTGGGAATGCCTGTTTGTCCGGGCATTCCCACTTCCGGACGTCAGACGGGTTCGACGCTCCAGAAAGCTTCCCAGCTTTCGCCGGGTTGTAGATGCAGCAGCCCCGGCTTTTCCGAAAAATTGCCGGTGAATCCAACGGGTGTGGCGTAACCGTACCAGGGTTCGATGCACAGGAAACCGGCGCCTGGCTTGGTCCAGATTCCAAGATCTTTGAACCCGTCCCAGCGCACGCGCAGGCCGCTTCCGTCCGGGCCTGTGAAATCGACAGCCTTGCTACGGGCATCCAGCATGATGATGGCATCAGCTTCGAACAGGCTGTCCTGCAACGGAAGAATCCGGTCATGGATTGGGGACGGGGCTGCCTCCGGAAGCAGACCATCCGGGCTGATGCGCCGGATATGATCGGCTTCATTCGTGTCAAAGGTCAGGCGATGATTTGCGCGGCCCATTTCTGGTTTCAGAGGCCACATGAATGCCGGATGTACACCAAGGGACGCGTGTAGCGTGGCATCTTCGGACGGGTTGGTCAGAACATAGCCGACGTGCAGGCCGGTTTCTTCCATCCGGTAGATCAGATGCAGCCGAAATGCAGCCGGGAAGAGCTGCCATGTTTCGGGTGTATCTGCCAGTTCCAGAACACAGCCGGTTTCTGTTCGTTCGAGCCAGCGGAATGTCATGTCACGGGCGAAGCCATGCTGGGTCAGCGTAACGGGCTGGCCATTCAGCGTTGTATTTTCTGGTGGTTTTCCAACGATAGGAAACAGAACGGGCGAATGGCGTTTCCAGGCGGGACCCGCGTTCCACAGGAAGTCCTGCCCTGAAGTGGTCCGCAGAGAGGTCAGCTCTGCACCATGGGCAGAAACTGTTGCCGCCAGGCCATTTTTCCCAAAGCTGTGCTGGGTGTCAGACATGGTGATGGTGCCTTTCATGCGCTGTGGACGGATCAATCGGCTCGTGGTCCCCGTGTTCGGTTGTGTGGAACCGGGTGAAGTCGACCTCGACCCTGCCGTCCGGGCGGTGATGGATCATGTCCGAGAAACGGTAGCCGTGTTTCACATGGCCAATCTCGTAGGCATGTCGTGCGAAGAGTGTCTGGGAGGAGATTTCGTCTGTCCCATCCATCGTGATGATGATCTCGGCATTCTGGTCAATCAGCGTGTCTGCTGACAGGCCATAAAGCGGGCTGGTCTCATCAATCATGTGTGTGGCGTTCAGGCTGATCCGGAAGATGGGCACATGGGATTGGATCAGCGTCAGCCTGTCGAAACGGCGCACCAGTCGGCCGTGATCGTCCGGCATCAGGCGCGTCAGGGTCATTTCAACATTGGCGGACAGGATCAGCGTGCGACGACGGTTGGCGATGCGGATGGTCAGTGTCGGGATCAGATCATCGTAGGACACGACGGCGACGTGGCTGAACAGGATGCGGGCGCGGGGGCGTGAGAAGCGTGCGAAGACCAGCCCGGTGGCAAGCGCGTTGAGCATCATCCCGGCGAGTACTTCGAAGGACACGATGGTGTTGGTCAGGCGTCCGACAGGGGCCATCGTCCCGTATCCGACGGTTGAGATCGTCTGGACACTGAAGAACACGTCATCAAGAAAATCCCCGTGCGGGACGCCGCTGACGCTGCCGGGGATCATGTAATAAAGGCAGGCAAAACCAATATTGATGCCCAGATACAAAGCGAGGGACGCCCAGAAGAACGCCCCCCATGTCATGGTCATCAGATGGTGATAGAGGTCCCCCAGAGAACCGTCTTTCAGACCGGTACGGATAATGTCGCCCCGGCCATTTTCTTCCAGAACATGGGCCCGGATGCGGTTGGCCGTTTCGACCACCAGCGCCTCAGGCCGTGGATGCATCCGGTGCCTGTGTCGCCAGTGGATCATGGTTTTATCGTCTCGCCTTTCTGGCGCTGACCAGTTCGCTGACCACGCCATGGAGAGTGCGAAGTTCCTGTTCGGTGACTTCGCCCCGTGTGAAGAAATGCCGCAGATTGCGGATCATGCCCGGTTTCTTTTGTTCGTTACGCAGGAAGCCACAGTCATCAAGTTCCCGCAGCAGATGGGACATGAAATTTTCCAGCTCGCCCTTGGTGGCCACATGCGTCTCGTTGGTCATGAGGTCGCGCGGGGGCGTCATGTCTTCGGTCAGGTACCACTCATAGGCCATGACGAGCACGGCCTGTGCGAGGTTGAGGGACATGAACTTGGGATTGAGCGGGTAACGCACCAGCGTATCGGCGCGGGCCATGTCTTCAACGTCGAGACCAGCGCGTTCCGGCCCGAACAGGATACCGGTGCGCAGGCCACGCGTGGAAGCCACGCGGAGTTCCGCCGCAGCGCCGCGCGCTGTCATGACAGGCTTCACGACATGGCGGGGACGGGGACAGGTGGCGAAGACGCGGTGCAGGTCGGCCACGGCCTCATCGACCGTTTCGAAAACCTGCGCGTTGTCGAGGATGCGATGGGCGCCGGAAGACGCAGGCCAGGCGCGTTCCTGCGGCCAGCCATCCCGTGGGGCGACGAGGCGCAGGTGAAACAGGCCGCCATTTGCCATGGCACGCGCTGTCGTGCCGACGTTTTCGGCTAACTGTGGGCGTACGAGAATAACAACGGGGTCAAATTCGCCGATCGGTTCCAGATCGGCACCACCATCACGTCCGGTCATGGGATTATGCCTTCCGCCATGTTGTGCCGCCGGGGCCGTCTTCCAGCGTGATGCCGTCTGCAGCAAGCTGGTTCCGGATTTCATCCGCGCGGGTGAAGTTGCGGGCTTTGCGGGCTGCCAGACGTTCCTCGATCAGCGCTTCGATGGCGGACGCATCAACGCCTGAGCGGAACCATTCAGCAGGGGAAACCTGAAACAGACCAAGCTGTTTGCCCGCGGCCAGAAGACCGGATGCGGCTTCCTGATCGCCCTGCATGGCGGCGTCTGCCAGTGGGTGAAGGGCTGCGATGGCGAGTGGCGTGTTCAGATCATCACACAGGGCATCCAGCACGGTCGCAGGAACGTTTGCACCCTGTTGGGCGTCGCCGCGTTCAAGGGCACGGTAAAGCCGATCCAGAACGCGGCGGGCTTCTTCCAGCTTCTCCCATGTGAAATCCAGCGTTGAACGGTAATGCGCGCCCAGATACAGGAGACGCAGCGGTTCCGCCGGGGACTTTTCCAGAACTTCCCGGATGGTGAAGAAATTGCCCAGAGACTTGGACATTTTCTCCCCGTTGGAGAGCAGCATGCCGTTATGGAGCCAGTGCGTGGCGAATTTGCTGCCCGGATAGCAGCACAGAGACTGTGCCCGTTCGTTTTCATGATGCGGGAACAGCAGGTCATCGCCGCCGCCATGAATATCGAAGCTCTCGCCCAGATACCGGTGTGACATGGCCGAGCATTCGATATGCCAGCCGGGGCGACCACGACCATAAGGGCTGTCCCAACCAGGCTGATCTGGTGTGGAGGGCTTCCAGAGCACGAAATCGCCGGGGTCACGTTTATAAGGAGCCACTTCAACGCGGGCGCCAGCGATCATGTCATCCAGTGAGCGGCCGGAAAGTTCGCCATAAGAGGAGAAGTTCCGGACTGCGAACAGGACGTGCCCTTCGGCTTCATACGCATGCCCGTTTTCGATCAGGCGGCCGATCATGTCCAGCATCTCACCAATGTGGTGGGTTGCGCGGGGTTCGATATCCGGCGGCAAAATCCCGAGTGACGCCAAATCTTCATGAAAAGCTTCAGTCGTACGGGCGGTCAGGGCGGAGATGTCCTCACCGTTTTCTTTCGCGCGGGCTGTGATCTTGTCGTCCACGTCCGTGACGTTGCGGACATAGGTGACACGTGGATACAGCACGCGGAGCAGTCGGATCAGGATATCCGCGCCCATCATGGCGCGCAGATTGCCCAGGTGCGCCCGGTCATAGACTGTGGGTCCACAGAAATAGACCCGCACATTCTGCGGATCGAGTGGTGTGAACAGTCGCTTTTCGCGCGCGTGGGTGTCGTGCAGACGGAGCACGTGAGGAACGGGATCGGCCATAGATGGGATCAATGCGCCAGCCACCGTTTTGGTGCAACAGGCTTTGTTACTCTTGTCTGTATGATCTGCACTGCGATAGTGAGGCTTATGTGTAGAACCTTCAAAGATCCGACCTCTTCACGCGGGCATGCTCTTGCCCTGCTTCGCGTGGCTCTTCCGCTTGCACTTTCCCAGCTTTCCGAAATGTCGATGGGCGTGACGGACACCATCCTTCTGGGCGGTCTGGGGGTAGCTGAAGTGGCGGTCGGTGGTCTGGCCAATACTTTTTTCTTTACCACCATGGTGACCTGCCAGACCATTCTGGGTGGAGCCGGTGTTCTTCTGTCTCATAGTCGTGGGGCGGAAGATCACGGACGGGATTCTCATGACGGTCGCAGTGTCATGAGCGCTGCGTTCGTTCTGGCACTGCTGATCTTTATTCCCTGTGCGTTGCTCTTATGGTTCGTGCAGCCGTTATTTGCATGGTTGGCGGAACCTGGGGACGTGGTGACCCAGGGCAGCCACTTCATTCATATTCTTCTGTTATCCCTGTTGCCGGATCTGGCTGTGATCGGTGTACTGCGTGTGGCGCTCCCATCGCTTGGGGCGGAAACGCTTCTGTTGTGGATTATGCCCGCCATGGCGCTCTGCAATGGCATCACCAATGCAGCGCTCATTTATGGGTGGTTCGGGTTGCCTGCGATGGGGATGTACGGCTCGGCCACTGCTACGACCTTGACGGGCTGGGCGATCAGTTTTGCGCTGACAGGGCTGTGTCTGATGCATCCTCGGGTGCGCGCCGTCATGAAGCCAGCCCCTGTGCGCTGGCCTATCATGAAGGAACTATTGAAGCTCGGTTTGCCCATGATGATGGGAGCTGCAGCTGAAATTCTCATGTTTCAGATCACAAGCCTTCGGGCGGGGCAGCTTGGAACACAAAGCCTTGCTGCTCATCAGGTCGCAGTGAATGTCAGCGCACTGCTGTTCATGGTGTGTCTGGCGATTGGTCAGGCCACCAATGTCCGGGTGGCGTACTGGCGTGGGTCTGGCCGGATGGATCAGAGCCGCAGGGCTGCCTGGACCGGGATCTGGGTAGTGTTGGTCTGGTCCGTGTTGTCGTCAGCCTTGTTGCTGATCTGGCCAGAGAAGATCGTGAGCCTTTATTTTACGGGTCATGCCCCGGATCCGGCCACGGCTGCGCTGGTGATTACGCTGATGAAGATTGCCGGGATCTACCAGATTGTGGACGGACTTCAGGTTGTGTTCAGTGGCGCCCTGCGAGGCTGCGGTGATGCCGTGTGGCCGATGGTAATTGCTGTCACGAATTATGGCCTGATCGGCCTTGTCTTTGGGGGATGGTTGGCCTTCCAGCAGCACTGGGGTGCGGAAGGCCTTTGGGTTGGCATGGCGGCAGCGCTCACGGTGAGCTCTGTCGCCTTGGGAATTCGGCTGTTCAGCGTGATGCGGAAAGCCGAGCCTGTGCCATCGTAATCAGGTAAGCCACAAACCCACCGGCGGAGAGCAGCGCGGCACCCCATCCGATCGAGCCCAAACCATGCCCTGAACTCACCAGATAGGCCCCGAGCCATGTGCCCGCAGCGTTGGCAATGTTGAAGGCTGAATTGTTCAGGGATGCGGCAAGGGTTTGGGCATCTCCCGCAACTTCCATCAGATGCGTTTGAATAGCTGGGGAAATGCCGATCAGCGTTGCCGGGATCAGGAACGTGATCAGCAGCATGGCGACAGGGGATGGCAGGAGTAGCCAGAACCCGACCATGAACACGCAACTGGCAGCCAGAGAGAAAAGGATCGTCCGGTTGATATTCCGGTCCGCCATGGCTCCGCCAAACGAATTGCCAGCAACCATGCCGAGCCCCCAGACGATCTGATAAAGCGCAACGGCCCAGTCCGGGAGATGCGTTACGTCTGACAGGGCAGTAGTAAGGAACGTGTACACTGCAAAGAGGCCACCAAAGCCGATGGCGCTTGTCAGAAGCGTCAGGAGCACTTGAGGCCGCTTGAAAGCTCCGAGTTCAGCGAGTGCATTCGCGTCTGGATGGGGCTTGTCGCGTGGCGCGAAGTACCAGAGTGCCAGGAAGCAGAGCAATCCCAGCGCAGAGATTGCACCATAAGCGACGCGCCAGCCGAGATGATTGGCGGCGTAGGTGGACAGGGGCGACCCCACGACCGTGGAGATCATGATGCCGGACAGAACGCGCCCGACTGCGCGGCCGCGTCTTGCGCGCTCAACCATGGAGGCGCCAACGAGCGCAGAAACACCGAAGAAGGCGCCGTGAGGAAGCCCGGTGATGAAGCGCATGACTTCAATGTCGAGCAGGTTCGGCATCAGGATTGTGCCGATATTCCCCACAAGGAACAGCACCAGCATAGCTAGCAGAAGTGTGCGACGGGGGAGTTTTGCACCAGCAACCGCAATGAGGGGTGCTCCGACCACGACACCCAGCGCATAAGCTGAAATGACGGAACTGGCGCGGGAAATGGAAATACCAAGGGAATGGGAGAATTCGGGCAGAAGGCCCATCATGGCGAATTCGCCAGTCCCAATCGTAAATGTCGCCAGCATGAGAGCAAACATGGCTGGCTCGACACCGTGGGGTGGACGCACCCGCTCGACATCGACTGGTTCGATTAATTCCATATGGAAAAGGTCCGGAATAAGGGGAAAACCCGCCTACCATCCGGACCCTGAAAAGCTACCCGAACACACTCACGTGGAAGTGTCCGGGCAGGTCAGTTCAATTCTCCGTTGGCAGGCGAATTGTCTGACCCGGATAAATGTCATCCTTGCTTGTGACAAGCGGTTGATTTGCATCAAGAAGCTCATCGCCAGAAATATCTTCCGGCAGCTTCTCGGCAACCTCATCGAGGTTATGGCTCGTCTTGATTTCAAGGAACTTCGGATCAGGCGTGCCGGGGGGAACCTGGATTTCCGCTTCCACAGCAGCGACGCCAGCGACGTTACCCGCCGTGAGGATCATCTGGTCACGCGCTTTGGCGGAATCGGCCTTGCCGCGCAGATAGATCGTGCGGTCATCAATCACGAGATGCGACATATGCATCTGTGCGAGACCGAATCTCTTGAAAGCGCGCTTGATGGCGCTCTCGCCTGGCTTGGGCGGGGGCGGTGAATCCAGAGACTGGATCAGCCCTTCGAGGGAACCCTCAGCGATGCGGCCAGCCTTGGGATTGAAGCGATAGATTTTCATGGGCAAACTCAAAAAGACATGGCTCCCGGATTCATGGGGAGTACCAGACCGTTAGCGCAAATCCCCAGGGAAGGGTTGCGCGCTTTATAGGCCTCCGATGTGAGAAAATAACAAGGGTCAGACTCGTCCTTTCATTGACATGACAGAGCGAGACCTGTTAGGCGCGGGGCCACTGCCGGAAACGTGGACGTACCGGCCGGACCAACAAAGCGGGTTTCTGTACCCCGCAGGCTCCGGTTTTTGGGTGCGCGCCCGTCTTTCCCAATTCGGGGAGAGGCCTACCGGTGCAACAAAACGGCTCGCCATGCAGCATGGGGCGGGCCTGATGTATGAACAGGGGTTAACCCATGTCAAAGCGTCTTGAGAGCAAGTACAAGATCAATCGCCGTCTCGGCGTAAACCTTTGGGGCCGTGCAAAGTCCCCTGTGAACCGTCGTGAATACGGTCCGGGTCAGCATGGTCAGCGTCGTAAGCAGAAGCCTTCTGACTTCTCCATCCAGCTGATGGCCAAGCAGAAGCTCAAGGGCTACTACGGCAACATCAGCGAGAAGCAGTTCCGCAAGTACTACGATGAAGCCGTCCGTCGTAAGGGTGATACCTCCGAGAACCTGATCGGTCTGCTGGAGCGTCGTCTGGACGCCGTTGTGTACCGTCTGAAGTTCGCGATCACGCCGTTCGCAGCACGTCAGTTCATCAGCCATGGCCACGTTACGGTCAACGGCAAGAAGGTGAACATCCCGTCCTACCTCGTGAAGGAAGGCGACGTCATCGAAGTGCGTGAGAAGTCCAAGCACCTCGCCATCGTTCTCGACTCCGTGCAGACGGGCGAGCGCGACACGCCGGAATACGTTGAAGTCGATCATCGCCAGATGAAGGGTACGTTCCTGCGTACGCCGGTTCTCTCTGACGTGCCGTATCCGGTGCAGATGGAACCGAACCTGGTCGTCGAGTTCTACTCCCGCTAATTCTGATCCCGGGCTTTCAGGCCCGGATCAGCAAGCGACCGGAAAACGCTGGATGGGTCTCCCATCCGGCGTTTTTTTTGTTTTGTGTTTCGAGAAGATTAAAGAGACTACACAGGATTGCGCTGTCCTGTCTTGAAAATGTATCAATACATTTCTGAGTGATGCCTCGTGTGTCGCATGAAGCGAAGGCCATGGAAGATGCGTGTTGGGCTGGGTGTGGTTCTGATCTGTGCTGTAGTCTGCTGCCCGGCTGACGCGCGTGGGATCAATACTTTCGTGGCCCCAGACACGCGCTATCATCCTCCGCCACCGCCCCATCTGCATCTTGTGTGGTGCAAGGATGGGACAGTTATTGTTTCATCCCAGAGATGCCCGATTAAGCCTCCTGTTATGGAGCGAACTGCGGCTGGAAAGGCCGTAGATACTGTGACGGGTGTTGTCCGAAGTCTGACCGGTCACAATCTTGGAACCAGTTGGTAGACAACAGATAGAATTTCAGGAGCGGATAGATACGGTCATGGATGCTGAAAAGTTTCTGTCTGGCGGTATTGAGCTGCTCGATGCACCCTTCTGAAGCAAGGGGGGATCAACACTTTTGTGCCTCGTCTTTTGCCATGCCTCCAGTTTCTGAGGCGTCAATTTTCCGGAAATGGTTCAGATCGTGCGGGCGTGGGCGGGGTTCCTGCGGTGCATGATCCCATTTCCGGGAGTGCGATCGGGCAGTTTGGGGAGGCCTATGCCCAATCCAGCCCGATGGGGATGACGGGGATTGCGTCACATGGGAATACTGTGAACTGTTTTCCGTTTCGTAGAAGCAAAAATTCGCGGAAAAGACCCGTTAGATGAGGGAATGCTTGACGGCAAAAGCGGTCTTCTGCACATTGCGCCTCCCGATGGGTAAGGCTTCCATGAGGGCTGTCCTCTGTATTTGCTAACAGGCCATGTGTCTGTCTGGACGTCGCGAAAGCTCCAGTCCCGGATTTTTTCTACGTTGCCGGAGGCATCATGTCAGAGGCGCTGAGCGCTGAAATTACCCGCGAGATCGCTCGTCGGCGTACGTTTGCCATTATTTCCCATCCAGACGCCGGTAAGACGACCCTGACGGAACGTATCCTTCGTGCGGGTGGCGCTATCCAGCTTGCAGGTAACGTGCGTGCCAAGGGTGAGCGGCGGCGTACCAAGTCTGACTGGATGGGCATCGAGCGGGACCGTGGCATTTCCGTCGTGACGTCGGTTATGACGTTTGAATACGGTGACTGCGTTTTCAACCTGCTTGATACGCCGGGCCATGAAGACTTCTCCGAAGACACCTATCGTACCCTGACGGCTGTGGACTGTGCGGTCATGGTGATCGATGCCGCGAAGGGTATCGAAGACCGGACGCGCAAGCTCTTCGAAATCTGCCGCCTTCGCGATATTCCGATCATCACCTTCATCAACAAGATGGACCGTGAGGCGCAGGACTGCTTTGCGCTTCTGGACGAAATTTCCAACTCCCTTGCTTTGGACGTCTCACCTGCTACGTGGCCGATTGGCCGTGCCGCGACGTTTATAGGCACGTTTGATATCCGCACGCGTGAAGTTCACACCAAGGATGCGGTTGATGAGACTGATCCGCGGATGGTGCAACTTCGGGAAGATCTGGAGTTGGTAGAAGCCGCTCTACCTGAATTCGACCGTGAATCCTTTGATGCCGGGCATTTGTCTCCGGTGTTCTTTGGTTCGGCCATGAAAGAAATCGGTGTGACCGATCTTCTGGATGCCCTTGTCGCTTACGGCCCGGCTCCGCGTGCCCAGCCGACGGAAACTCGTGAAGTTCAGGCCAGCGAACAACAGGTAACGGCGCTGATTTTCAAAATTCAGGCCAACATGGACCCGAACCACCGCGACCGAATGGCTTTTGCCCGTGTGTGTTCGGGGCGTTTGACGCGCGGTATGCGCCTGAAGCATGTGCGGACTGGCAAGCAGTTTGCCCTTCATACGCCGCAGTTCTTCTTTGCGCGTGATCGTCAGTTGGCTGAGGAAGCTTTTGGTGGGGACGTGGTTGGTATTCCCAATCACGGGACGCTCCGCATTGGCGATACACTGAGTGAAAGTGAAGAGCTGCGCTTCACGGGGGTACCACACTTCGCGCCTGAAATTCTGCGTCGTGTTCGTCTCGATGATGCCATGAAAGCCAAGAAGCTGCGTCAGGCTCTGGTAGAGTTGGCCGAGGAAGGCGTTGTGCAGCTTTTCCGTCCGCAGGATGGCTTGCCGCCGATTGTCGGCGTGGTGGGAACGCTCCAGCTGGACGTGCTTCAGTCTCGCCTGAAAGGTGAGTACAGCGTGTCTATCGGGTTCGAAAATACCCCCTTCACCTTGGCTCGCTGGATTACGGGAAGCCGCGAGAAGATCGAAGCGTTCATGATGGTAAACCGCTCGTCCATGGCCGACGATCTGGATGGAGATCCGGTTTTCCTTGCCAGTTCATCCTTCATGATGCGCCGGACTATCGAAATGAACCCTGACCTAGCGTTCCACGATATTAAGCAGATCGGTCTGGCTTCGGTCTGATTTTTGAACCTCGCTCCTGTCTCAGGAAGCGAGGTTTTTAATTTTCAGAGTGGAATCCAGAAGTAAAAATTCATTTTTGAGTAAATTATTAAAGTGGAGGCAGGGATAGATATGAAAATTTCAGAGTGGATGGTAAATTCCGGTGTTGAGTTCGGAACGAGCGGGGCTCGAGGGCTCGTTTCCGCTATGACAGATGCTGTGTGTTTTGCGTATACTGTCGGGTATCTGAAGCACTTGGAAGCGTTGGGCGAATTCTCCCCTAAGACATCTGTGGCTATTGCGGGAGATCTTCGTCCCAGCACGCCACGTATTCTGCGTGCTTGTGCTGCAGCCATTATATGGATGAAGGGGCAGCCAGTATTCTGCGGTTTCGTACCAACACCTGCTCTGTGTTTTTATGCATTTTCCCACGGTATCCCTTCGCTTATGGTCACTGGGAGTCACATTCCTGATAATCGGAATGGCATCAAATTCAATCGTATTTTTGGCGAGTTTTTGAAGAGCGACGAAGCTATCATGCGGACGCAGGATGTTGTCCTGCCAGAGGGATGGTTTGATGCTCAAGGTGCGCTTAAAACGAATGTTGCATTGCCTGCCGTCACAGACGTTGTAACGAACTACATAGAGCGATATCGCCACTTTTTTGGTGCTGACGCGCTGAATGGCCTAACGCTGGGAATTTACCAACATTCTGCTGTCGGTCGCGACGTTCTTATAAGTGTTGTTGAAGCTTTGGGCGGAAAAGCGGTGCCTTTGGCACGTTCAGATGTGTTCGTGTCGGTGGATACGGAAGCCGTGCGGCCTGAAGACGTCAATCTGGCACGTGGTTGGGGTCAAGAAGGCCTATACGATGCCATCCTTACCACAGATGGCGACTCTGATCGCCCTCTTCTGGCTGACCAGAGGGGGCGCTGGATCCGGGGAGACGTCTTGGGAATCTTGGCTGCTCAGAAGCTAGGAGCTGCAGCAGTCTCGACGCCAGTTAACAGCAATACGGGGCTTGAACAGTCAGGATTCGTACCTTCTGTCCGAAGGACGCGTATTGGTTCGCCATTTGTCGTCTCATCTATGATGGATGCTGCGGCAGATGGTTTTATTCCGTCCATGGGGTATGAGGCTAATGGTGGGTTTCTTTTAGCCAACGATCTTGTTCAAGATGGGAAGATACTGCGGTCACTTCCAACGCGGGATGCTGTTCTTCCAATGATTTGTGCGCTGATTGCGGCGCAGAACTATCAGGGGGGGCTTGCAGAACTTCTCCTTACCCTTCCGTCTCGTTTCACTGCCAGTGATCGCTTGAAGGAGATAGCTACGGAGCGCAGCAGAGCGCAGCTTCAGGCGCTACGCGATGATATTTCCGGTGTGGCTGAAATTCTTGGGTTCGTGGCTGCGTGCGGTCCTGTGGTATACGTCAATGAGACGGATGGTATACGTATGATTTTCAAACATGGTGATATTATCCACCTGCGTCCGTCGGGGAATGCCCCAGAGTTGCGTATGTATGTGGAAGCAGATACCCAGGACCGAGCCGAAAAGCTGCTGAGTCAAGGCCTGAATAGTGTCGCCAATTGGTTGGCCTGAAATCGATTGTTATAAGTCAGTACGGTAAAGCTTTTTATCCGTGTTCCCTGCCGACCTTAAGATAATTTGTATCACTCATGAGATTCAGCGCCCCCGTCTTCAGGATGGCTAGCCCGATCATCCCGAGTGTCCTGTTCTACAAACAGCTTTACATAAACGTTCAACCTTTTCGAGAATGGCTCCACTCTGGCGTTGTAGGTCTGGACGAAGGCACTGACGCAAGAAGCTCGGCGTATCTGACGTTCGGTAAGGAGCGCGAACCAGCGTTCGATCTGGTTAAGCCAGGATGCATAGATCGGCGTATAATGGACATGAAAGCGTGGTCCCGCAGCTAGCCAGGCTCGGACTTTGGGAAGTTTGTGGGCGGCATAGTTGTCAACCACCAGATGAACGTCGAGATCTGACGGAACTTTCGCCTCGATGTGCTTGAGAAAACCGAGAAATTCCTGGTGCCGGTGACGAGAGCGGCACCAGGTGAGAACCTGGCCATTCACGATATCGAGGGCGGCAAACAGGGGCGTAACATAATCGTGCGTGACGCCTTCGAGATGGCCAAGGCCAAGCGGTAGCACAGGCTGCGTACGCTTCCATGTCTGGATCTGCGTTTTCTCATCGACACAAAGAACAACTGCGTGATCTGGCGGATTGAGATCAAGGCCGACGATATCCTTCACCTTGTCGACAAATAGAGGATCGGTCGAGAGCTTGAAGCTTTTCGAGCGATGCTGTTGAACACCGAACAGCGCCAGCATGCGCCCCACTGTGCTTTTTGACAGACCGGTGACTGATGCTGCCGAGCGAACCGTCCAATGA
>NZ_JACSIQ010000700.1:0-392 GCF_018812105.1 Gluconobacter sp. P1D12_c | reverse complement strand
ATACGTTCGGCAGAAACACCGAGTTTGAGCAGTTACTGATGCTGGGCCGCGAGATCCTGTTTGTCCGTCGAGCAGCGGGCATAGCCGATCTTTATGTGTGTCATACGGGAAAGTGTAACGTAGAAGGCCCCATGACTGCAAAACATATGGTACCACCTTTATGAGACACAGCACACGGCTGTATTCCATGACGTGTTGCACTTGTCCGGGACAGTCCGTCCGAGACACAGCACACGGCTGTATTCCATGACGTGTTGCACTTGTCCGGGACAGTCCGTCCAACAATCCCCTTCCGGACACATGAAGGAGAAATCCGATCATGGCGCGGCGCCGTCTTCTGACACGTGAAGCTCTCGCACGACATTCCGAGCCTTATGTCGATGATAGCGAGT
>NZ_JACSIQ010000699.1:0-392 GCF_018812105.1 Gluconobacter sp. P1D12_c | reverse complement strand
GCGTCTGCGTATAATTCTGGACCATAAGACAGGGTTCAGAGACGTTATAGAAAGCATGATGCGGGAGCATCAGCCCAACAATCTTATTCTCCATCTGCTCGAATTTTATTTCATCACCAACGATGACACGACCATCAAGAGAAGGCTCAACACAGAGAGCCATAGCAATATCGGGCCCGAACATATCCAATGATTTAGGGACACCTATCGTGGCTTCGCCTTCATCACGCTTCGTGAAAAGCTCAGCATCATTGATGACACGCTTCTTCATCATCTTCAGAGATCCATCAGACTGATCTCGAACGATGCGAAGCCTCTCATCATTAAGAGACCCCTTGAACTCCTTAAACGATCCGTACCTCTGTATCAGTCGCGTATTGAGTGTCTCATTA
>NZ_JACSIQ010000698.1:0-392 GCF_018812105.1 Gluconobacter sp. P1D12_c | reverse complement strand
TGACCAGGCACTGGCGGCTGTTCGTAGTGGCGATACTTTGGTCGTACCAAAGCTTGATCGACTGGCCCGCTCTGTCCCTGATGCACGGCTTATTGGCGACAGCCTGGCATCCCGTGGCGTGAAGCTTCAACTTGGGAACAGTATTCACGATCCGTCTGATCCAATGGGCAAGTTGTTCTTCAACATCCTTGCGACTTTCGCGGAGTTTGAAGCCGATCTGATCCGGATGCGTACTCGTGAAGGGATGGCCGTTGCACGCGACAAAGGTAAACTACGCGGAAAGAAACCCAAGCTTTCTGAACGTCAGCAAAAAGAGCTTCGCCGGATGTATGATACCGGCGATTACTCCATCAGCGATCTTTCAGAACTGTTTTCTATTTCTAGGCCAACTG
>NZ_JACSIQ010000697.1:0-392 GCF_018812105.1 Gluconobacter sp. P1D12_c | reverse complement strand
GATCGGATGTCTCCTTCATGTGTCCGGAAGGGGATCGTTGGACGGACTGTCCCGGACAAGTGCAACACGTCATGGAATACAGCCGTGTGCTGTGTCTCATAAAGGTGGTACCATATGTTTTGCAGTCATGGGGCCTTATACGTTACACTTTCCCGTATGACACACATAATGATCGGCTATGCCCGCTGCTCGACGGACAAACAGGATCTCGCGGCCCAGCATCAGGAACTGCTCAAACTCGGTGTTTCTGCCGATCGTATTTACACCGACAAGGGCTTCACCGGCACGAACCGGGAAAGGGCCGGCCTTGACCAGGCACTGGCGGCTGTTCGTAGTGGCGATACTTTGGTCGTACCAAAGCTTGATCGACTGGCCCGCTCTGTCCCTGATGC
>NZ_JACSIQ010000696.1:0-393 GCF_018812105.1 Gluconobacter sp. P1D12_c | reverse complement strand
TTACACTCCGCCAGGATGACTTCGATCTGATCGCAACCCGCCGCGGAGAAACCTCCCGATTGGGTTTCACGATGGTCATGCTCTACATGCGCTGGCCGGGACGGGTGCTGGAATCTGGTGAAACACCACCGGCTCCCATTCTGTCATTTGTTGCGCGGCAGCTCGACCTGTCCCCTGGGCTCTGGTCCCATTACGGACGTCGTGACGAAACCCGTCGATCCCATCTGGCCCACCTGATGAAGCGTTATGGCTACCGAACCTTCGATCGGTCGGCATTTCATGACATGACCGGTTTCGCGATGCCAATTGCACATCATGTGACCCAGCCATCCCGCATGGCTGCGATCCTGATTGACGAGATGCGTCGCCGAAGCATTCTCCTGCCGTCGGTCA
>NZ_JACSIQ010000695.1:0-393 GCF_018812105.1 Gluconobacter sp. P1D12_c | reverse complement strand
CCGGTCCGATAGAGGTCTCCAATGATCTGCACCGCCTTCAGTAATCCCTGTACCGTGCGACCACCCTGAAACTGGAACGCGTTCAGGAATGGACCAATGGCAGGACGAAGAGAGCGATGCCGGTTGATCAGTTCGGCCGTGCGATCAATGGTCTCTGGAGCTGTCAGGGTTTCAGCCCTGCCGATGGCGTCCTGGAGGCGGGGCCAGTCAATTCCCGTAATGGCAGACAGTGAATCAACGCCCTGATCACGGGCCTCAATCAGATGACGGCAAGAGGTTGTCAGCAGACGAAGCTGGGCCTGCAACGATCGCATGGTGACAATCGCTTTGTCACGGATCCGGTGCTCGGCACGGCGCATCATGCTTCCGAGGAGTTTGTCCATCATTGTGAGG
>NZ_JACSIQ010000694.1:0-393 GCF_018812105.1 Gluconobacter sp. P1D12_c | reverse complement strand
CTCTTGATGGTCGTGTCATCGTTGGTGATGAAATAAAATTCGAGCAGATGGAGAATAAGATTGTTGGGCTGATGCTCCCGCATCATGCTTTCTATAACGTCTCTGAACCCTGTCTTATGGTCCAGAATTATACGCAGACGCCTGACACTGAACTCGGCAAAAAGGCTCTCGAACTCATTGAAGTTGTCTCTAAGCGACACCATCAGCAGGTTATCGAAAAACTCCAAAAAATTGGATGCGATGCTCTAACGGGGCGTAATCTGTTTGCGTTGCGTGGTTCGTGGGAGCTTGGCAACAGGGATATCAATGCGGTGGATGATTCCGCAAAAGCATATATGCTTGACACTTACACGATATCTCACATGGGTAGAGGTGGGGGTAGCGTCTTAGAAG
>NZ_JACSIQ010000693.1:0-393 GCF_018812105.1 Gluconobacter sp. P1D12_c | reverse complement strand
TCCTGTTCCGAACGACACGCAAAACGCAGATTCTCATCAGCAGAATAATCCCGAGCTATAAGCCCAAGGTGCTTGCAGTCAGCACATATCAGCCAGCAGATATCATCAACAGACAACCCCAGATGGAACACATGCACAAGCCATGAACGAGGATACTACCCCCCATCAAATGACTGAGCTTTGATGACCATTTGGGCCTCTAATTTCGGATATGAACGACCTACGGATTCCATCCGAGACCACCAGTCTTGGCGGTCTTGTGTTGAACCATCGCCATCAGTTGTGTTATAATACTGATGTGGGTCGGGTTGTGACGTTCCTGCGTCATGAGCCTTCTCCTAACCTATCGGGCTTCTTCGATGTAATCCGCCAAGATATCCATCGATTTAACCC
>NZ_JACSIQ010000692.1:0-394 GCF_018812105.1 Gluconobacter sp. P1D12_c | reverse complement strand
GTCCGTAATGGGACCAGAGCCCAGGGGACAGGTCGAGCTGCCGCGCAACAAATGACAGAATGGGAGCCGGTGGTGTTTCACCAGATTCCAGCACCCGTCCCGGCCAGCGCATGGAGAGCAGGACCATCGTGAAACCCAATCGGGASGATTCTCCGCGGCGGGTTGCGATCAGATCGAAGTCATCCTGGCTGAGTGTAAAATGTCTCGTGATGTCGCGATCATCGACAGAAGGCTCGTAATGTCGGGCGAGAGCTTCACGGGTCAGAAGACGGCGCCGCGCCATGATCGGATGTCTCCTTCATGTGTCCGGAAGGGGATCGTTGGACGGACTGTCCCGGACAAGTGCAACACGTCATGGAATACAGCCGTGTGCTGTGTCTCATAAAGGTGGTAC
>NZ_JACSIQ010000691.1:0-394 GCF_018812105.1 Gluconobacter sp. P1D12_c | reverse complement strand
CGCCATCGGCAGGGCTGAAACCCTGACAGCTCCAGAGACCATTGATCGCACGGCCGAACTGATCAACCGGCATCGCTCTCTTCGTCCTGCCATTGGTCCATTCCTGMACGCGTTCCAGTTTCAGGGTGGTCGCACGGTACAGGGATTACTGAAGGCGGTGCAGATCATTGGAGACCTCTATCGGACCGGTAAACGCCGCTTGCCTGACTCCTGTCCGATCCGTTTCATTCCGCCTTCCTGGCACAGCTTTGTCAGGCCAGAGGGAACAGTCATACGACAGGCTTACGAACTCTGTGTTCTGACCCAGCTGCGCGAGCGTCTGCGTGCCGGAGACATCTGGGTAACGGAAAGTCGCCAATACCGCGCATTCGACACCTACCTTCTTCCGGAAGCC
>NZ_JACSIQ010000070.1:0-838 GCF_018812105.1 Gluconobacter sp. P1D12_c | reverse complement strand
ATTTCTATCTGCTACAATAAGTTTCCAGTACCCCACAAACTGAGGGTCGGAGATTGTTATGGATATGGAAAAGAAGGAAAAATATAGAGAAATAGAGAGAGAAGTACAGAGGCTTGAAAATCTGTTCAATATAAAGGCTGTGCGATTGAAGGCACGTTATGAGACCAAGGCTATTCGTTATATGTTTGGGAATGGGGTCGAGGTTTATTGCGGTTGGGAAAAGCCTTAAGATATCATGACTTGTTTGCATGACCATTATATTGACCATTCTTTTCCTGTGAAGGATGTGAAAAGTTATAGAGATTATTTGCGTTGTCTTCCTTCGCATTCTTCTTTGTTTTTGGATTACATAGAAAGCAGGGGATATGGTTTTTTAAGATTCAACGAATATTTGAACGATGACGAGGATGATTTTTGTTACGAGTGTGTTTTTGTTAATGACAATAAAGATGAGATACGCCTTTGGGTTAAAGATTTAGAAGAATGTGACAAGGATGGTTTGTATTCGAGTATCGATAATTTAGATTTGGAAAATTGTACGTCTGATGATTTTAAAAGAAGACTCTCAACGATTTGCGAGAAATTTTTTGGATCGTTGTCATGAGTTATCAATTCGCACATTTTGAGATGCTGAGTCGTAAAGTGCTTGTAAAGCCTTCCGACAAGGCAACGAAGTCTAAGAAGTGGAATATTAAAGAGACTATAGATGAGGCTACCCGGAGAAATCCGGATGCCTGTTTGCATGTTGAAAATCCAGGCAAGCCGGTTCTCGTTTTTGGTCAGGATTTAGAAGCTCTTGAGCGTGAGCATGAGCAGGCTTGCGATGGTGCTGTTGATG
>NZ_JACSIQ010000690.1:0-394 GCF_018812105.1 Gluconobacter sp. P1D12_c | reverse complement strand
CGTTTAGAGATTGGCAGGACAGTTATTGGGATAAGGTCGGGAAGCCTTCTGGCTTAACTCGTATTGGTCCAGGTCGTAGGCGTTTCACTCGGGACCAGTGGAACCAGTAGATGCAACAAGCCAAGACTTTAGCTATTGCTCTGGCTGATGGACGTGCTGTTGCAAAGCGTGTTGATGCTGCAAAAGCTAAGGCTGAAAAGTTTGAGAAGGCGGGCCCGTTGGTTGGTGCTGTTTCTTCTGCTGTTGCTGGTGGTGTTGTTCAGGTTTCTGAGTCATTCACGAAAAGCCGTTTTGATGATGGTGCGAAGTCTCGTGAAAATGAAATTCATTTATTGAAGAATCAAAATGAGAAGTTGAAAGCGAGTAATTCATCACTAAAAACAAAAATTCACAA
>NZ_JACSIQ010000689.1:0-394 GCF_018812105.1 Gluconobacter sp. P1D12_c | reverse complement strand
CCCATCATATGACTGAGCTTTGATGACCCTTTGGGCCTCTAATTTCGTATATGAACGACCTACGGATTCCATCCGAGACCACCAGTCTTGGCGGTCTTGTGTTGAACCATCGCCATCAGTTGTGTTATAATACTGATGTGGGTCGGGTTGTGACGTTCCTGCGTCATGAGCCTTCTCCTAACCTATCGGGCTTCTTCGATGTAATCCGCCAAGATATCCATCGATTTAACCTCGACTCACATTCTACCATAAAAATCAGATTATCAAGAACCATCCCACACAGATGGCCTACGGCCACACTACGTGGCTCCCGCTCTGCGCTCGCTCTGTGATGCAGGACACAGCAAATCTGAGCTAATTATCTGCTCATGAAGCGAAGCAGTTTGAGCTATCT
>NZ_JACSIQ010000688.1:0-394 GCF_018812105.1 Gluconobacter sp. P1D12_c | reverse complement strand
GACAGGCGACGCTTCATGCTTCCTGCTGTTGGTTTAGAATAAGTTCCATAGGTTAAGGAAGCGAAGGAATCACGCGGAGAGATTTTTGATGCAGGACCGTCTGAGAATGGGTGTGAGTCATCTTCTCGGATAGGTTTTTATGAGCTTCTTCGTCGCAACAGTGGGAACAAGGTTGATGTGTTTAAACATCTTGAACGCATTGGCAGGGATGAGGCCATAAGGCTTCAATCTGATCGCATTGCTGACAGGCTTGAAGGTCTGGGGATTCCGTCTAGGCGTAAGAAGCAGGATGGCACCTTTTTCAAGGTGGGTTTGCTGTCTGGATTAGCTAAGCAGATGGATGAACAGTTTAGGCATATCATGTTCATTCCTGCTGTTGCTGTTGCTGAGCGTC
>NZ_JACSIQ010000687.1:0-394 GCF_018812105.1 Gluconobacter sp. P1D12_c | reverse complement strand
GTCGGGCGAGAGCTTCACGGGTCAGAAGACGGCGCCGCGCCATGATCGGATGTCTCCTTCATGTGTCCGGAAGGGGATCGTTGGACGGACTGTCCCGGACAAGTGCAACACGTCATGGAATACAGCCGTGTGCTGTGTCTCATAAAGGTGGTACCATATGTTTTGCAGTCATGGGGCCTTATACGTTACACTTTCCCGTATGACACACATAATGATCGGCTATGCCCGCTGCTCGACGGACAAACAGGATCTCGCGGCCCAGCATCAGGAACTGCTCAAACTCGGTGTTTCTGCCGATAGTATTTACACCGACATGGGCTTCACGGGCTCGAAGCGGGTAAGGGCCGGCCTTGACCATGCACTGGCGGCTGTTCGTAGTGGCGATACTTTGGTC
>NZ_JACSIQ010000686.1:0-394 GCF_018812105.1 Gluconobacter sp. P1D12_c | reverse complement strand
CGTGCCTTCAATCGCACAGCCTTTATATTGAACAGATTTTCAAGCCTCTGTACTTCTCTCTCTATTTCTCTATATTTTTCCTTCTTTACCATATCCATAACAATCTCCGACCCTCAGTTTGTGGGGTACTGGAAACTTATTGTAGCAGATAGAAATCAATATTTGACTTGTCATAGTGTCCGACTATGACAATTACATTGTCGTCGGTCCTGCGGAGCTTCAAAGATACCAGTCTGCAAGCTCCTGAAAGGCGTCCTGATTAGCTTCGAAGTATTCGGAATCCGGAACCTCAATAGGAGGCTCATCAAGCTCTACGGGGTCTTGTAGACGCTCTATGTCGAGAACCTTTGACAGCATCCCATCTTCTAAGACGCTACCCCCACCTCTACCCATG
>NZ_JACSIQ010000685.1:0-394 GCF_018812105.1 Gluconobacter sp. P1D12_c | reverse complement strand
GTCACATTCTTCTAAATCTTTAACCCAAAGGCGTATCTCATCTTTATTTTCATTAACAAAAACACACTCGTAACAAAAATCATCCTCGTCATCGTTCAAATATTCGTTGAATCTTAAAAAACCATATCCCCTGCTTTCTATGTAATCCAAAAACAAAGAAGAATGCGAAGGAAGACAACGCAAATAATCTCTATAACTTTTCACATCCTTCACAGGAAAATAATTGTCAATATAATGTTCATGCAAACAAGTCATGATATCGTAAGGCTTTTCCCAACCGCAATAAACCTCGACCCCATTCCCAAACATATAACGAATAGCCTTGGTCTCATAACGTGCCTTCACTCGCACAGCCTTTATATTGAACAGATTTTCAAGCCTCTGTACTTCTCTC
>NZ_JACSIQ010000684.1:0-395 GCF_018812105.1 Gluconobacter sp. P1D12_c | reverse complement strand
GCGTGATCGCTGCCATCATTCACCGGGACGAAAAAACGCCGCACCTGTCGGCCTACGTGGTGCCAAAAGACCCCGATACAGGCCGCCTGAATTGCCGCCGGTTCCTCGGTGGTGCCAAGGCCCTGAACGAGATGCAGACCGACTTTGCGCGAGTTGTGGGACGCCCTGTCGGACTGGAACGCGGCATCGAAGGAAGCAAGGCCACCCACACCAAGCTGAAAACCTACTACGGGGCGCTAGAACGGGACGCACCCGAGCACAAAAACCTGACCCCTGCTGACCTAGAACCGCAGGTGCTCAAGAAGGGGATTTTTACCCGTGTTGTGGAAGACCCTGAGCAGGTGGCAAAACGCATCAGTCAGACCGTTCAGCAGCATTATGAACCTGCCGTTCAG
>NZ_JACSIQ010000683.1:0-395 GCF_018812105.1 Gluconobacter sp. P1D12_c | reverse complement strand
AAAAGGTCTATACACTCATCCTGAGATCTGATTCACTGGTTGCTTCAACGCAGACGGTACGGTGGAGCGGGCATGGCACGAGGTGATCTGACGGATCAGGAATGGGCGATAATTGGTCCGCTTCTGCCGCCTGAGCGCGGACGTTGGGCTCGACCAGCTGGAGACAACCGCCTGTTTCTCAATGGTATGCTGCATGTTCTGCGCACAGGCTGTCCGTGGCGGGACATGCATGAGCGCTACGGCAAATGGAACTCGGTCTATGTCCGGTTCCGGCGTTGGGCTGAGCAGGGGGTGTGGGATGCTCTGCTGCAAACCCTGATAGACCTCGACCTGACCGATAACTGGCAGCATATGGKCGACAGTACCGTAGTCCGTGCCCATTCACAGGCTACGGG
>NZ_JACSIQ010000682.1:0-395 GCF_018812105.1 Gluconobacter sp. P1D12_c | reverse complement strand
GCGATATTGAGGAAGCTCATGAAGGACARGGCGGTYTTGTCGTATCGGGTCGCGATRCGKCGCATCTGCTTGAGKTKRTTGAACAGCCGCTCGATGCGGTTGCGCTCCCTGTAACGCCGCCAGTCTGTTTTCTGAGGAACGCTGCGGCCTTTGCGTGAGGGAATGACCGGCAGGATCCCATGGATCAGCAGATTCTGGCGGAAGCTGTCGCTGTCATAGCCCCGRTCRGCCAGCATGGCYYTGGGGTTTGGAACCGCAAACGCCATCAGGGTATCTGTGGCTGTGTAATCCGAGAGCTGACCTCCGCTAAGGGCAAAGCCGAAAGGACGTCCTTGATTGTCGCACCGGGCGTGGATTTTGCTCGTAAAACCGCCGCGTGATCGACCAAAAGCCTC
>NZ_JACSIQ010000681.1:0-396 GCF_018812105.1 Gluconobacter sp. P1D12_c | reverse complement strand
GCGTGATGTTGGCCGGATCGAGCGGTCGGTTTTCATGCTCGACTGGATACAGGATCTGGATTAGCGCAGGCGAACCCAGGCAGGGCTCAACAAGGGAGAAGCCCTGAATGCGCTGTCTCGGGCGCTCTTCTTCAACCAGCTTGTGGAACTGCGGGATCGGCGTTTTGAAAATCAGGCTTATCGAGCGTCAGGATTAAACCTGCTGGTGGCAGCGGTTATCCTATGGAATACGCGCTATCTTCAGTCTGCCATCGCAACGCTCGGCATTTCCGATGACCTGGTGCGGGATATTGCACCCCTCGGCTGGGAGCATATCTCTCTGACAGGGGACTATCGCTGGAATGACGATTAGCAGCCCGAAGCGGGCGCGTTACGTCCGCTTCGGGTGTTCGGGTG
>NZ_JACSIQ010000069.1:0-857 GCF_018812105.1 Gluconobacter sp. P1D12_c | reverse complement strand
TTCCGGAAGAAGGTAGGTGTCGAATGCGCGGTATTGGCGACTTTCCGTTACCCAGATGTCTCCGGCACGCAGACGCTCGCGCAGCTGGGTCAGAACACAGAGTTCGTAAGCCTGTCGTATGACTGTTCCCTCTGGCCTGACAAAGCTGTGCCAGGAAGGCGGAATGAAACGGATCGGACAGGAGTCAGGCAAGCGGCGTTTACCGGTCCGATAGAGGTCTCCAATGATCTGCACCGCCTTCAGTAATCCCTGTACCGTGCGACCACCCTGAAACTGGAACGCGTTCAGGAATGGACCAATGGCAGGACGAAGAGAGCGATGCCGGTTGATCAGTTCGGCCGTGCGATCAATGGTCTCTGGAGCTGTCAGGGTTTCAGCCCTGCCGATGGCGTCCTGGAGGCGGGGCCAGTCAATTCCCGTAATGGCAGACAGTGAATCAACGCCCTGATCACGGGCCTCAATCAGATGACGGCAAGAGGTTGTCAGCAGACGAAGCTGGGCCTGCAACGATCGCATGGTGACAATCGCTTTGTCACGGATCCGGTGCTCGGCACGGCGCATCATGCTTCCGAGGAGTTTGTCCATCATTGTGAGGGCCGCGTCGGTTAGAACCTCCTCAAGTCGGACCCCGGCTGCCACCAGAATGGCGTAACGACGGGATGACCGAAGCTCGGCCAGATGCTGGGGCGTAATCCGGGCAGCTTCTTCGCTCAAACGGTCAAAGGCCACACGCGGTATGGTCGTGGCGCGAGCGCTGTCGAGGTTCAGGGATCGTACACACTCCAGGCGTTCCAGCAATCGCAGGATATTGCGCGCGGCTGGTGACAAGGGCGGGTTACGCAGCCACGAGAGCCAGG
>NZ_JACSIQ010000680.1:0-396 GCF_018812105.1 Gluconobacter sp. P1D12_c | reverse complement strand
TTACGAGCAAGATCCATGTCCGATGTGACAATCAGGGATGCCCTCTTGGCTTTGTCCTTACCGGAGGCCAGGTCTCGGACTACAAAGCCACAGACGCCCTGATGAAGCTGTCTGTCCCGCCCCCCAAAGCCATGCTGGCTGATCGGGGCTATGACAGTGACAGCTTCCGCCAGGATCTGCTGATCCACGGGATCCTGCCGGTTATTCCATCACGCAAAAGCCGCAGTGCTCCACAGAAAACAGACTGGTGGCGTTACAGGGACCGCAACCGCATCGAGCGGATGTTCAACAAACTCAAGCAGATGCGCCGTATCGCGACGCGCTACGACAAAACCGCCTTGTCCTTCATGAGTTTCCTCAATMTCGCCGCAGCAAAGCTCTGGATCAGATTTTTTG
>NZ_JACSIQ010000679.1:0-396 GCF_018812105.1 Gluconobacter sp. P1D12_c | reverse complement strand
TCCTATCTCTTCCATTCGTTGGGAAGGAGATAACCTTTATGTCCGATGTCCATTTTGTCGAAATGGTCTTTTAGCACTGCCTCTTGCGTTGAATGGGATAGCATAGAAAATCCGGACGCTTCAAAGCTACTTTTCTCACGAAGATAAGCCCGAACATAAATTTCAAACTCGTCGAAAGAAATTCTTCCGTCATGATTTTTGTCAGCTATCGAAAAAGATTGATTTTCATTCGTTTGAACCTGCGCTGAACATGATGATGATACCAAGGCAAAAGATAAAATGCTCCAGTATTTGATAGACACGTTATATCTCCTGAAGATTTTTTAAAATAAACTGTATTTGTTCGATACCACTTGACAGGGTTCGATTTCCAAAAGCTTCGTAGGTTATTTCCTG
>NZ_JACSIQ010000678.1:0-396 GCF_018812105.1 Gluconobacter sp. P1D12_c | reverse complement strand
GGGTCGGAATATCCCTCAGAGCCTTCACAAGAGGCTCCAGACGGATCTGAAGCTGATTCAGGCTCTCTCCTCTCAGTCTTCCTTGGCCCGATTGGTCGCTGTGCGGGCAACTGAGGCGCTCTGAACGTTCATAATGCTGCTGAACGGTCTGACTGATGCGTTTTGCCACCTGCTCAGGGTATTCCACAACACAACACTGTATCCCCTTCTTGAGCACCTGCGGTTCTAGGTCAGCAGGGGTCAGGTTTTTGTGCTCGGGTCGGGTTCGTCACGTTCTAGCGTAGGAGGTTTTCAGCTTGGTGTGGGTGGCCTTGCTTCCTTCGATGCCGCGTTCCAGTCCGACAGGGCGTCCCACCCCACCACTCGCGCAACGTCGGTCGGCATCTCGGTCTGGGC
>NZ_JACSIQ010000677.1:0-396 GCF_018812105.1 Gluconobacter sp. P1D12_c | reverse complement strand
CTTCACGCAGATCCGCTTTCTCAGCATTTGTGTTGCGCTGCCTGGGAGCCGCGACCAGCGTTGCATCCAGGATCTGCCCTGACATCGGGAGATAACCAGCGTTCCGCAGGGTTGCATCAAAGCGATTGAACAGACCATCGACCGCACCCGCCTGTGTCAGACGCTCGCGAAACAGCCAGACCGTTTTGGCATCGGGCACGCGATCTGACAGCCCCAGACCAAGAAAACGCATGAAGGACAGGCGGTCATTGATCAGATATTCCGTCCGTTCATCAATTTGTCTGAGGAGCGGACGGAATATCTGATCAACGATCGCCTCTCCTTTATGCGTTTCCTTGGGCTGGGACTTTCAGATCGGGTGCCGGATGCCAAAACGGTCTGGCTGTTTCGCGAGCG
>NZ_JACSIQ010000676.1:0-397 GCF_018812105.1 Gluconobacter sp. P1D12_c | reverse complement strand
ACCTTTGAGACAAAGCCCTGCTTTTCCATGAAGTCTTCGTTGGCTTTCGAGCGATACGCGGTATCGGCCCAGACGCTYGAGGCSGTATTGGCTTTATCCAGMAGCCCCTCTCTCAATCGCGCGCCATCACTGGCGGCGGCATCTGTCGTCTTCCATTCGCGGATGAACCGGAACTTCCGGTCGATGGAGACATGGGACTTGTAGTCAAAGAATGGGATAGCCAGATCGCTGGATGGCATGGTTCCATCGTCTTGCCGCTTCGCCTTCGTGAACTTCAGTGTACAGCGGGTGTTCCTGTCCTTGTGGGACAATCTGGATGGCTTATCCTGCCAGTCTTCAGGAATACGCCCTGCCCGGAGGTCGGCTTTCTCAGCATTCGTATTGCGCTGCTTTGGAG
>NZ_JACSIQ010000675.1:0-397 GCF_018812105.1 Gluconobacter sp. P1D12_c | reverse complement strand
CTCTTCGTCCTGCCATTGGTCCATTCCTGAACGCGTTCCAGTTTCAGGGTGGTCGCACGGTACAGGGATTACTGAAGGCGGTGCAGATCATTGGAGACCTCTATCGGACCGGTAAACGCCGCTTGCCTGACTCCTGTCCGATCCGTTTCATTCCGCCTTCCTGGCACAGCTTTGTCAGGCCAGAGGGAACAGTCATACGACAGGCTTACGAACTCTGTGTTCTGACCCAGCTGCGCGAGCGTCTGCGTGCCGGAGACATCTGGGTAACGGAAAGTCGCCAATACCGCGCATTCGACACCTACCTTCTTCCGGAAGCCACGTTTGCAGCGATGCGCGCGCAAGGACCGTTGCCTCTGGCGATCAATGCTACGGCTGACACGTTCCTTTCTCAACGGCG
>NZ_JACSIQ010000674.1:0-397 GCF_018812105.1 Gluconobacter sp. P1D12_c | reverse complement strand
AAACACCACCGGCTCCCATTCTGTCATTTGTTGCGCGGCAGCTCGACCTGTCCCCTGGGCTCTGGTCCCATTACGGACGTCGTGACGAAACCCGTCGATCCCATCTGGCCCACCTGATGAAGCGTTATGGCTACCGAACCTTCGATCGGTCGGCATTTCATGACATGACCGGTTTCGCGATGCCAATTGCACATCATGTGACCCAGCCATCCCGCATGGCTGCGATCCTGATTGACGAGATGCGTCGCCGAAGCATTCTCCTGCCGTCGGTCACTGTCATTGAAGCCTTGGTGCGCCGTGCTCGCCAGCAGGCCGATCACCTTGTCCATGACGTCCTTGCAGGGGATCTGCCGCCGGAAACCCGTTGTCGTTTGGACAAAATGCTGGAGCGTCGTGG
>NZ_JACSIQ010000673.1:0-397 GCF_018812105.1 Gluconobacter sp. P1D12_c | reverse complement strand
CTTCACCGTCTGCTTTACCCATCGCCTTTCCAGACGTGTCGCGGATGACAAAAACGCCCTGCTGTCGGTGATCCTGGCGGATGGGATTAATCTTGGTCTGACTCGCATGGCCGACACCTGTCAGGGTGCCACCCTGCGCCAGTTGGCGCATCTGCATGACTGGCATATCAGCGAGGCCGGATACGCCGAAGCCCTTGGCCCTATGGTTGCAGCCCATCGTGGGCTGCCCCTGGCGTCTCTCTGGGGAGACGGCACATCGTCCTCAAGTGATGGTCAATTGTTTCATGCAGGTGGCAGAGGCGCTGCGATCAGCGATATCAATGCGCGCAATGGCAGTGAACCTCAATGCGCGCAATGGCAGTGAACCTGGCGTCAGTTTCTACACCCACATCTCCGA
>NZ_JACSIQ010000672.1:0-397 GCF_018812105.1 Gluconobacter sp. P1D12_c | reverse complement strand
GCCCCGATCAGCCAGCATGGCTTTGGGGGGCGGGACAGACAGCTTCATCAGGGCGTCTGTGGCTTTGTAGTCCGAGACCTGGCCTCCGGTAAGGACAAAGCCAAGAGGGCATCCCTGATTGTCACATCGGACATGGATCTTGCTCGTAAAGCCGCCGCGTGATCGACCAAAAGCCTCCGAATGAGCCCCCCTTTTGCGCCCGTAGCCTGTGAATGGGCACGGACTACGGTACTGTCGACCATATGCTGCCAGTTATCGGTCAGGTCGAGGTCTATCAGGGTTTGCAGCAGAGCATCCCACACCCCCTGCTCAGCCCAACGCCGGAACCGGACATAGACCGAGTTCCATTTGCCGTAGCGCTCATGCATGTCCCGCCACGGACAGCCTGTGCGCAGAA
>NZ_JACSIQ010000671.1:0-398 GCF_018812105.1 Gluconobacter sp. P1D12_c | reverse complement strand
CAAACCATCCTTGTCACATTCTTCTAAATCTTTAACCCAAAGGCGTATCTCATCTTTATTGTCATTAACAAAAACACACTCGTAACAAAAATCATCCTCGTCATCGTTCAAATATTCGTTGAATCTTAAAAAACCATATCCCCTGCTTTCTATGTAATCCAAAAACAAAGAAGAATGCGAAGGAAGACAACGCAAATAATCTCTATAACTTTTCACATCCTTCACAGGAAAAGAATGGTCAATATAATTGTCATGCAAACAAGTCATGATATCGTAAGGCTTTTCCCAACCGCAATAAACCTCGACCCCATTCCCAAACATATAACGAATAGCCTTGGTCTCATAACGTGCCTTCAATCGCACAGCCTTTATATTGAACAGATTTTCAAGCCTCTGTA
>NZ_JACSIQ010000068.1:0-858 GCF_018812105.1 Gluconobacter sp. P1D12_c | reverse complement strand
GATCACCGGGGCTTTGATCTGGAAACAGGTGAAGTTTCCGCTCTTTCAGATCCCGTATCCTGGGCGCAAATCGATAACCAAAGAAGGGCATCAGCCCGAAAACATGATCCGATGCCCCACCCGTGTCGGTATAATGCTCTTCAATGGAAAGCCCGTTGGCATGATACAGCAGCCCATCCAGAACATAGGGTGCTTCACCGGCCGTCGCCGCAATCACCCGGGTCGAAAACGGATCATACTGATCGGAGATGTGGGTGTAGAAACTGACGCCCGGTTCACTGCCATTGCGCGCATTGATATCGCTGATCGCAGCGCCTCTGCCACCTGCATGAAACAATTGACCATCACTTGAGGACGATGTGCCGTCTCCCCAGAGTGACGCCAGGGGCAGCCCACGATGGGCTGCAACCATACGGCCAAGGGCTTCGGCGTATCCGGCCTCGCTGATATGCCAGTCATGCAGATGCGCCAACTGGCGCAGGGKGGCACCCTGACAGGTGTCGGCCATGCGTGTCAGACCAAGATTAATCCCATCCGCCAGGATCACCGTCAGCAGGGCGTTTTTGTCATCCGCKACACGGCTGGAACGGCGATGGGTAAAGCAGKCGGTGAAGCTGATCCAGCGGTCCACTTCCAGCAGAAGATCAGTAATCTTGATGCGTGGCAGCCGGTCGTAAGCCGCCCGCCTCAACTCTTCCACAGCAGGGGGTGTAATTGCTTTCAGAGGCGAAATCACAAGACCATGTGCATCAAGCCGGACCTGTGACAACTCGCCCTTCCTGGCAAGAGCCGTCACCCGGTTCAGCGCGGTTTCCAGCACTGCACGCCGTGGAGAAAGGAACGTGTCAGCCGTAGCAT
>NZ_JACSIQ010000670.1:0-398 GCF_018812105.1 Gluconobacter sp. P1D12_c | reverse complement strand
ACGCGAGCGCGTAGTCATCCAGAGGGGGACAATACCCGATCTGCTCAACACGTAGACCGGATGCCATCGCAGAAACCGTTAATCAAATCGCCAAAACCCAGAAATTACCGGACAAGCACATCAATTAAAGGGTCTTCGATCCCTCTACCTCTCCTTCTAGGCCCTAGAAAGTTTTTCGAACCCTTGAAGTCGGCTTGTTCCAAAATCTAATATGCTCTTATATAAGAACACATTTCATTTTTTCCTAAGCAGGAAATAACCTACGAAGCTTTTGGAAATCGAACCCTGTCAAGTGGTATCGAACAAATACAGTTTATTTTAAAAAATCTTCAGGAGATATAACGTGTCTATCAAATACTGGAGCATTTTATCTTTTGCCTTGGTATCATCATCATGTT
>NZ_JACSIQ010000669.1:0-398 GCF_018812105.1 Gluconobacter sp. P1D12_c | reverse complement strand
GAGCCTCTTGTGAAGGCTCTGAGGGATATTCCGACCCAATACCGGGAGAAGGTTATCGAGGGCTGCGTGAAACTGGCCCAACAGCTACGCCAGAAACTCCAAGATCAGGCGGTTGAGGCTCAACGGGAACGAGCCAGAGAAATTGGCCGGAATCGCTCGCGGGAGAATAGCCGAGGTCGGGGCCGCTGACCGTCCCATTCGCTCCTTCTTCCTGAGCAAATACTCTCTTGCACGGTTCTCGGATGTCGCCCGTTTATGCCGTGCATAATTACCCCCCCTTTTGGGGTAAAAACCGCAGTTTTCCACCGAAAAAAGAGAGAGACTACAGAGAGAGATTTTATCTTATTTATATCTAGGGTTTTACCGATCATCCTTTTCCCTTGGGGAACCGCCAAAAA
>NZ_JACSIQ010000668.1:0-398 GCF_018812105.1 Gluconobacter sp. P1D12_c | reverse complement strand
GTAGTAGGTTTTCAGCTTGGTGTGGGTGGCCTTGCTTCCTTCGATGCCGCGTTCCAGTCCGACAGGGCGTCCCACAACTCGCGCAAAGTCGGTCTGCATCTCGTTCAGGGCCTTGGCACCACCGAGGAACCGGCGGCAATTCAGGCGGCCTGTATCGGGGTCTTTTGGCACCACGTAGGCCGACAGGTGCGGCGTTTTTTCGTCCCGGAGAATGATGGCAGCGATCACGATGACCTTGCCGTGCCGCTCCTGAATACAGCGCAACGCCGCGTTCAAATAGGGGGCACGACACGAAAGTGTACTTTACGTACGCTTAGAGTGAGCCCAACAAGAACGTTGAGGCTGTTCTGCGGAGAGTTCGATAGACAGTTGGCCGAGAAATAGAAAACAGTTCTGAA
>NZ_JACSIQ010000667.1:0-398 GCF_018812105.1 Gluconobacter sp. P1D12_c | reverse complement strand
GTAAAGAGGCTTGAAAATCTGTTCAATATAAAGGCTGTGCGATTGAAGGCACGTTATGAGACCAAGGCTATTCGTTATATGTTTGGGAATGGGGTCGAGGTTTATTGCGGTTGGGAAAAGCCTTACGATATCATGACTTGTTTGCATGACCATTATATTGACCATTCTTTTCCTGTGAAGGATGTGAAAAGTTATAGAGATTATTTGCGTTGTCTTCCTTCGCATTCTTCTTTGTTTTTGGATTACATAGAAAGCAGGGGATATGGTTTTTTAAGATTCAACGAATATTTGAACGATGACGAGGATGATTTTTGTTACGAGTGTGTTTTTGTTAATGACAATAAAGATGAGATACGCCTTTGGGTTAAAGATTTAGAAGAATGTGACAAGGATGGTTT
>NZ_JACSIQ010000666.1:0-399 GCF_018812105.1 Gluconobacter sp. P1D12_c | reverse complement strand
AAGAGCGTCCAGACGTCCACGGCCTTCATTGGACGTTTACTGTTCTTCATTAGCCACAAGGTGACAGCACGGTTCTGTGCGGGACGGATCATAACAAACGGCTCCGTTGTTCCGGGGGCTGGGGTAGTAATGCGTTGAACGGTGACCATGACCCGGCCAAGGGCATCATGGTCAAAATCGGGATTGTCAAAAAACKGCAAAAGGGCTTGGCGAACCTGTTCGGCCTGATCTTCACGAAGCCGATCTTTTGGGGTCTTGAGACGGGTCATGTTCCGCATGTGGGAAACCTCTGTATGAGTGCCGAATAGGTCGCACACTGTGCGACTTTATGGTCGCACGTGGTGCGACCTAATGGCAAGCCATTTTTGGCGGTTCCCCAAGGGAAAAGGATGATCGGTA
>NZ_JACSIQ010000665.1:0-399 GCF_018812105.1 Gluconobacter sp. P1D12_c | reverse complement strand
TCCCATCTTCTAAGACGCTACCCCCACCTCTACCCATGTGAGATATCGTGTAAGTGTCAAGCATATATGCTTTTGCGGAATCATCCACCGCATTGATATCCCTGTTGCCAAGCTCCCACGAACCACGCAACGCAAACAGATTACGCCCCGTTAGAGCATCGCATCCAATTTTTTGGAGTTTTTCGATAACCTGCTGAGGGTGTCGCTTAGAGACATCTTCAATGAGTTCGAGAGCCTTTTTGCCGAGTTCAGTGTCAGGCGTCTGCGTATAATTCTGGACCATAAGACAGGKTTCAGAGACGTTATAGAAAGCATGATGCGGGAGCATCAGCCCAACAATCTTATTCTCCATCTGCTCGAATTTTATTTCATCACCAACGATGACACGACCATCAAGAG
>NZ_JACSIQ010000664.1:0-399 GCF_018812105.1 Gluconobacter sp. P1D12_c | reverse complement strand
CGACCTACGGATTCCATCCGAGACCACCAGTCTTGGCGGTCTTGTGTTGAACCATCGCCATCAGTTGTGTTATAATACTGATGTGGGTCGGGTTGTGACGTTCCTGCGTCATGAGCCTTCTCCTAACCTATCGGGCTTCTTCGATGTAATCCGCCAAGATATCCATCGATTTAACCTCGACTCACATTCTACCATAAAAATCAGATTATCAAGAACCATCCCACACAGATGGCCTACGGCCACACTACGTGGCTCCCGCTCTGCGCTCGCTCTGTGATGCAGGACACAGCAAATCTGAGCTAATTATCTGCTCATGAAGCGAAGCAGTTTGAGCTATCTTTTTAATACTGATTTAGCCTTTAGCATGGAGGTCGAAACCCCAATGCTAGACCCCGGACC
>NZ_JACSIQ010000663.1:0-399 GCF_018812105.1 Gluconobacter sp. P1D12_c | reverse complement strand
GCCCAAAGGGTCATCAAAGCTCAGTCATATGATGGGGGGTATTATCCTAGTTCATGGCTTGGGCATGTGTTCCATCTGGGGTGGTCTGTTGATGATATCTGATGGCTGATATCTGCTGACTGCAAGCACCTAGGGCTTATAGCTCGGGATTATTCTGCTGATGAGAATCTGCGTTTTGCGTGTCGTTCGGAACAGGAAGACAGCCGACGCTTCAGGCTTCCTGCTGGTGGTTTAGAATACGTTCCAGAGGTTAAGGAAGCGAAGGAATCACGCGGAGAGATTTTTGATGCAGGACCGTCTGAGAATGGGTGTGAGTCATCTTCTCGGATAGGTTTTTATGAGCTTCTTCGTCGCAACAGTGGGAACAAGGTTGATGTGTTTAAACATCTTGAACGCATT
>NZ_JACSIQ010000662.1:0-400 GCF_018812105.1 Gluconobacter sp. P1D12_c | reverse complement strand
TAATGACAATAAAGATGAGATACGCCTTTGGGTTAAAGATTTAGAAGAATGTGACAAGGATGGTTTGTATTCGAGTATCGATAATTTAGATTTGGAAAATTGTACGTCTGATGATTTTAAAAGAAGACTCTCAACGATTTGCGAGAAATTTTTTGGATCGTTGTCATGAGTTATCAATTCGCACATTTTGAGATGCTGAGTCGTAAAGTGCTTGTAAAGCCTTCCGACAAGGCAACGAAGTCTAAGAAGTGGAATATTAAAGAGACTATAGATGAGGCTACCCGGAGAAATCCGGATGCCTGTTTGCATGTTGAAAATCCAGGCAAGCCGGTTCTCGTTTTTGGTCAGGATTTAGAAGCTCTTGAGCGTGAGCATGAGCAGGCTTGCGATGGTGCTGTTG
>NZ_JACSIQ010000661.1:0-401 GCF_018812105.1 Gluconobacter sp. P1D12_c | reverse complement strand
TGGCCTGCGCTGGCGCGACGCGCCCCGGGAATACGGTCCACACAAGACGCTCTATAATCGCTGGAAGCGTTGGGGTGACATGGGCATTTTCATGCGGATGATGGATGGTCTGGCTGCCCAAAAGGCCGAGCCCCGGACCATCATGATTGATGCGACCTATCTCAAAGCACACCGCACGGCTTCGAGCCTGCGGCTAAAAAAGGGGATCCAGGCCGCCTGATCGGTCGCACCAAAGGCGGTATGAATACTAAGCTCCATGCCGTCACTGATCAGAACGGACGACCGCTGAGCTTTTTCATGACTGCGGGGCAGATCAGCGATTATACTGGTGCCGCTGCCCTGTTGGACAGTCTTCCTGCAGCACAATGGATGCTGGGAGATCGAGGGTATGACGCCGACTG
>NZ_JACSIQ010000067.1:0-860 GCF_018812105.1 Gluconobacter sp. P1D12_c | reverse complement strand
CCGAGTTAAACGCCTACGACCTGGACCAATACGAGTTAAGCCAGAAGGCTTCCCGACCTTATCCCAATAACTGTCCTGCCAATCTCTAAACGATTGCTTATAGGCTTCATTTTGTTCCTTTGGAGATAACCCATCCGCCTTGGCCTTCTGCTTTGCACTATCCCCAGGATGTAAGCTGATCGCCTTCAAATCATCAGGAACGATGAAAGCATGAAGATGAGGAAAAGCCTCATCATCATGCCTGATGACTGTCTTCAACTGGTCCCCATACGTGTCCTGCAACCACTTGACCGACCGAGCTTGCCAACGCTTACAATCGGCATCCATCTCACCTGGCCAAGACAGAACAATGCACGCCATAGTATTTTGAGTGCTTCTGATTTTCCTGCTCTTGCCATTCTTCTGAACATCAACAGCACCATCGCAAGCCTGCTCATGCTCACGCTCAAGAGCTTCTAAATCCTGACCAAAAACGAGAACCGGCTTGCCTGGATTTTCAACATGCAAACAGGCATCCGGATTTCTCCGGGTAGCCTCATCTATAGTCTCTTTAATATTCCACTTCTTAGACTTCGTTGCCTTGTCGGAAGGCTTTACAAGCACTTTACGACTCAGCATCTCAAAATGTGCGAATTGATAACTCATGACAACGATCCAAAAAATTTCTCGCAAATCGTTGAGAGTCTTCTTTTAAAATCATCAGACGTACAATTTTCCAAATCTAAATTATCGATACTCGAATACAAACCATCCTTGTCACATTCTTCTAAATCTTTAACCCAAAGGCGTATCTCATCTTTATTGTCATTAACAAAAACACACTCGTAACAAAAATCATCCTCGTCATCGTTCAAATATTC
>NZ_JACSIQ010000660.1:0-401 GCF_018812105.1 Gluconobacter sp. P1D12_c | reverse complement strand
ATCATTCACCGGGACGAAAAACCGCCGCACCTGTCGGCCTACGTGGTGCCAAACGACCCCGATACAGGCCGCCTGAATTGCCGCCGGTGCCTCGGTGGTGCCAAGGCCCTGAACGAGATGCAGACCGACTTTGCGCGAGTTGTGGGACGCCCTGTCGTACTGGAACGAGGCATCGAAGGAAGCCAGGCCACCCACACCAAGCCAAGCTGACAACCTCCTACGGGGGAACGGGACGCACCCGAGCACAAAACAAACACCAGCCCCCTGCTGACCTAGAACCGCAGGTGCTCGTGGATTTTTACCCGTGTTGTGGAAGACCCTGAGCAGGTGGCAAAACGCATCCTTCAGACAGTTCAGCAGCATTATGAACCTGCCGTTCAGTTCAGAGCGCCCCAGTTGCC
>NZ_JACSIQ010000659.1:0-401 GCF_018812105.1 Gluconobacter sp. P1D12_c | reverse complement strand
GGGTCTTGTAGACGCTCTATGTCGAGAACCTTTGACAGCATCCCATCTTCTAAGACGCTACCCCCACCTCTACCCATGTGAGATATCGTGTAAGTGTCAAGCATATATGCTTTTGCGGAATCATCCACCGCATTGATATCCCTGTTGCCAAGCTCCCACGAACCACGCAACGCAAACAGATTACGCCCCGTTAGAGCATCGCATCCAATTTTTTGGAGTTTTTCGATAACCTGCTGATGGTGTCGCTTAGAGACAACTTCAATGAGTTCGAGAGCCTTTTTGCCGAGTTCAGTGTCAGGCGTCTGCGTATAATTCTGGACCATAAGACAGGGTTCAGAGACGTTATAGAAAGCATGATGCGGGAGCATCAGCCCAACAATCTTATTCTCCATCTGCTCGAA
>NZ_JACSIQ010000658.1:0-401 GCF_018812105.1 Gluconobacter sp. P1D12_c | reverse complement strand
GACGGCAGGGCTCATGGGCTGGCGCGTTGCAGCCCGTGCAGGCGATTGTCAGCGCCGGATCGCCACCTTCCCAGTGCTCGTTGCACTTGCGGCAGGATACGGGCTCCTGCGTRTCGGTCCAGCGCATCGGAGGCCGGCCACGGGGGGTTGGAACATAGGGAAACTGGTAGCGTCGCATGATGCTCGATCCATCTCTGGTTCTTCAAACATCCTTGCGACGGCCTGTCGGTCGCCCGCGCTGCAACAGTGCCGCGCAGCGGCAGGATCGGCGTCATCCGGACCCACGCGCAGGCGGCGCAGCCGGCGAGCATGGGGAGGACGGACGGCGATCCACCTGTTGCAGCGCGGGCGACCGACAGGCAGCGCCTTGTTTTCCCTCTTGGCTTTTCATGCTTTTTGCC
>NZ_JACSIQ010000657.1:0-401 GCF_018812105.1 Gluconobacter sp. P1D12_c | reverse complement strand
CGCGAAAGTCGCAAGGATGTTGAAGAACAACTTGCCCATTGGATCAGACGGATCGTGAATACTGTTCCCAAGTTGAAGCTTCACGCCACGGGATGCCAGGCTGTCGCCAATAAGCCGTGCATCAGGGACAGAGCGGGCCAGTCGATCAAGCTTTGGTACGACCAAAGTATCGCCACTACGAACAGCCGCCAGTGCCTGGTCAAGGCCGGCCCTTTCCCGGTTCGTGCCGGTGAAGCCCTTGTCGGTGTAAATACGATCGGCAGAAACACCGAGTTTGAGCAGTTCCTGATGMTGGGCCGCTAGATCCTGTTTGTCCGTCGAGCAGCGGGCATAGCCGATCATTATGTGTGTCATACGGGAAAGTGTAACTTATAAGGCCCCATGACTGCAAAACATATGGT
>NZ_JACSIQ010000656.1:0-401 GCF_018812105.1 Gluconobacter sp. P1D12_c | reverse complement strand
TCTTTATTGTCATTAACAAAAACACACTCGTAACAAAAATCATCCTCGTCATCGTTCAAATATTCGTTGAATATTAAAAAACCATATCCACTGCTTTCTATGTAATCCAAAAAAAAAGAATAATGCGAAGGAAGACAACGCAAATAATCTCTATAACTTTTCACATCCTTCACAGGAAAAGAATGGTCAATATAATGGTCATGCAAACAAGTCATGATATCGTAAGGCTTTTCCCAACCGCAATAAACCTCGACCCCATTCCCAAACATATAACGAATAGCCTTGGTCTCATAACGTGCCTTCAATCGCACAGCCTTTATATTGAACAGATTTTCAAGCCTCTGTACTTCTCTCTCTATTTCTCTATATTTTTCCTTCTTTACCATATCCATAACAATCTC
>NZ_JACSIQ010000655.1:0-401 GCF_018812105.1 Gluconobacter sp. P1D12_c | reverse complement strand
AATCTGCGGTTTGCGTGTCGTTCGGAACAGGAAGACAGGCGACGCTTCAGGCTTCCTGCTGGTGGTTTAGAATACGTTCCAGAGGTTAAGGAAGCGAAGGAATCACGCGGAGAGATTTTTGATGCAGGACCGCCTGAGAATGGGTGTGAGTCATCTTCTCGGATAGGTTTTTATGAGCTTCTTCGTCGCAACAGTGGGAACAAGGTTGATGTGTTTAAACATCTTGAACGCATTGGCAGGGATGAGTCCATAAGGCTTCAATCTGATCGCAATGCTGACAGGCTTGAAGGTCTGGGGATTCCGTCTAGGCGTAAGAAGCAGGATGGCACCTTTTTCAAGGTGGGTTTGCTGTCTGGATTAGCTAAGCAGATGGATGAACAGTTTAGGCATATCATGTTCTC
>NZ_JACSIQ010000654.1:0-401 GCF_018812105.1 Gluconobacter sp. P1D12_c | reverse complement strand
CATCTGACACGTTCGGCCCTGCATCGCTGCTTTCAGCGTCACGGGATATCCCGGTTGCCGGACATCGAAGGAGACAGGCTCAAACGCCAGCGCTTCAAACGCTATCCCATCGGCTTTTTTCACATCGATATTGCCGAAGTCCAGACTGCTGAAGACAAGCTGCACCTCTTCGTTGCTATCGACCGGACAAGCAAATTCGCTGTCACACAACTCGTCGGGAAAACTGATCGGAAGACCGCCTGGGAATTCCTCGAACATCTCCTGAGCATCATCCCTTACCGGATCCATACCATTCTGACCGATAACGGCATCCAGTTCTCTGACCAACCCCGTAATCGCAATACGGCCTGGTCGCGTCCCATGCGCTTCGACCTGATCTGCGAAGCCCAGGGGATCGAACA
>NZ_JACSIQ010000653.1:0-402 GCF_018812105.1 Gluconobacter sp. P1D12_c | reverse complement strand
GTCTTAGAGTTGGTGGAACAGTGGGGTCTTTGGATAATGGGATTCCAGGTGCATATGTTAAGTATAGTGGAGATGGATCATATTCTATCTGTAATGCATCTAACCAATGTAATATGTTTTCTAAATTAGGTTATCTATTTAATAATATTTAAAAACGCCTGTTCTTCGTCTATGATACTGAATCAATGGCAAGCATGTGACGCTCCTAGCGTAGCTAAATGTGTAGACTACAGAAACATGGCGTGGCGAGAAGGTCTTAGAGTTGGTGGAACAGTGGGGTCTTTGGATAATGGGATTCCAGGTGCATATGTTAAGTATAGTGGAGATGGATCATATTCTATCTGTAATGCATCTAACCAATGTAATATGTTTTCTAAATTAGGTTATCTATTTAATAATTCA
>NZ_JACSIQ010000652.1:0-402 GCF_018812105.1 Gluconobacter sp. P1D12_c | reverse complement strand
CACAACTCGCGCAAAGTCGGTCTGCATCTCGTTCAGGGCCTTGGCACCACCGAGGAACCGGCGGCAATTCAGGCGGCCTGTATCGGGGTCTTTTGGCACCACGTAGGCCGACAGGTGCGGCGTTTTTTCGTCCCGGTGAATGATGGCAGCGATCACGTTGTCCTTGCCGTGCCGCTCCTGAATCCAGCGCAACGCCTCGTTCAAATAGGGGTCACGACACGAAAGTGTACTTTACGTACGCTTAGAGTGAACCCAACAAGAACGTTGAGGCTGTTCTGCTGAGAGTTCGATAGACAGTTGGCCGAGAAATAGAAAACAGTTCTGAAAGATCGCTGATGGAGTAATCGCCGGTATCATACATCCGGCGAAGCTCTTTTTGCTGACGTTCAGAAAGCTTGGGTT
>NZ_JACSIQ010000651.1:0-402 GCF_018812105.1 Gluconobacter sp. P1D12_c | reverse complement strand
GTTTAGGCATATCATGTTCATTCCTGCTGTTGCTGTTGCTGAGCGTCGCCAGTTGAGGAATGAGCTGACCTATTGGATTGATAACATTCTCCCGAATAAGGGGAAGTATCTGCGGTACATGGTTATCACCTGCGGTGAGAACGTCCGCATATATGATGACCTCAAGGCGGAGCATAGGAAATGGACACGCAAGCTCTCTGATTGCTTCCGTTGGCTCAATCAAAAATATGGTTCAAATCTGTATTTCAGGGGGACTGAGTTCACTCATAATGAGGATCATGAAACCCTTAACATGCATATGAATATCCTCTTTGATCTGCCGTATTTGAAGGGGAACGGCTGGCAGGATTTTCTTGCTGATGTTCGTGAGAGGATGTCGTGCATTGTTAAGGATGCGGGAAC
>NZ_JACSIQ010000066.1:0-863 GCF_018812105.1 Gluconobacter sp. P1D12_c | reverse complement strand
ACACAGATGGCCTACGGCCACACTACGTGGCTCCCGCTCTGCGCTCGCTCTGTGATGCAGGACACAGCAAATCTGAGCTAATTATCTGCTCATGAAGCGAAGCAGTTTGAGCTATCTTTTTAATACTGATTTAGCCTTTAGCATGGAGGTCGAAACCCCAATGCTAGACCCCGGACCTTCGGGGTCGTCGCTCTAGGCAATAGAGCGATCAGAACCCTTTTGAGGCTTCGCCTTAGGTTCCCACGTCGCCTGGAATGACTCAAGCCACTCCTTCGCAATCCTATCGCAATCACGCATTAAATCATCCAACGTGTAGACAGTCTTAATGAACGGAACAGGATTAATTCCATGCGAATCCAAAGAATCAAAAACTAAACCAAGATAAGTTTCAAGCTGTTCATTCTTCTTCTGTAAATCTCTGAACGGCTTGCCCTTATCAAAACTTTTTTCGCGTTCGCTTTTCAATTCGTTCAATAGTGATTTTCGTGATTCATTWCTTTTGTKAATTTTTGTTTTTAGTGATGAATTACTCGCTTTCAACTTCTCATTTTGATTCTTCAATAAATGAATTTCATTTTCACGAGACTTCGCACCATCATCAAAACGGCTTTTCGTGAATGACTCAGAAACCTGAACAACACCACCAGCAACAGCAGAAGAAACAGCACCAACCAACGTGCCAGCCTTCTCAAACTTTTCAGCCTTAGCTTTTGCAGCATCAACACGCTTTGCAACAGCACGACCATCAGCCAGAGCAATAGCTAAAGCCTTGGCTTGTTGCTTCTCCTGGTTCCACTGGTCCCGAGTTAAACGCCTACGACCTGGACCAATACGAGTTAAGCCAGA
Organism: Gluconobacter sp. P1D12_c; assembly: GCF_018812105.1. Lineage (NCBI taxonomy): Bacteria > Pseudomonadati > Pseudomonadota > Alphaproteobacteria > Acetobacterales > Acetobacteraceae > Gluconobacter > Gluconobacter sp. P1D12_c. The sequence goes on along the minus strand of NZ_JACSIQ010000066.1, from coordinate 17 downwards.
AGGCTTCCCGACCTTAT
>NZ_JACSIQ010000650.1:0-402 GCF_018812105.1 Gluconobacter sp. P1D12_c | reverse complement strand
TATTCTCCATCTGCTCGAATTTTATTTCATCACCAACGATGACACGACCATCAAGAGAAGGCTCAACACAGAGAGCCATAGCAATATCGGGCCCGAACATATCCAATGATTTAGGGACACCTATCGTGGCTTCGCCTTCATCACGCTTCGTGAAAAGCTCAGCATCATTGATGACACGCTTCTTCATCATCTTCAGAGATCCATCAGACTGATCTCGAACGATGCGAAGCCTCTCATCATTAAGAGACCCCTTGAACTCCTTAAACGATCCGTACCTCTGTATCAGTCGCGTATTGAGTGTCTCATTATAGAACCACTCAAGATGGCCATCCTCCATCGTCTCAATATCGTTCGGCTTAGTCACATATTTTGTGACCTCATCAACAGACTCAAGAGTTCCCG
>NZ_JACSIQ010000649.1:0-402 GCF_018812105.1 Gluconobacter sp. P1D12_c | reverse complement strand
AGAAGCAGGATGGCACCTTTTTCAAGGTGGGTTTGCTGTCTGGATTAGCTAAGCAGATGGATGAACAGTTTAGGCATATCATGTTCATTCCTGCTGTTGCTGTTGCTGAGCGTCGCCAGTTGAGGAATGAGCTGACCTATTGGATTGATAACATTCTCCCGAATAAGGGGAAGTATCTGCGGTACATGGTTATCACCTGCGGTGAGAACGTCCGCATATATGATGACCTCAAGGCGGAGCATAGGAAATGGACACGCAAGCTCTCTGATTGCTTCCGTTGGCTCAATCAAAAATATGGTTCAAATCTGTATTTCAGGGGGACTGAGTTCACTCATAATGAGGATCATGAAACCCTTAACATGCATATGAATATCCTCTTTGATCTGCCGTATTTGAAGGGGA
>NZ_JACSIQ010000648.1:0-402 GCF_018812105.1 Gluconobacter sp. P1D12_c | reverse complement strand
GGTGGCACCCTGACAGGTGTCGGCCATGCGTGTCAGACCAAGATTAATCCCATCCGCCAGGATCACCGTCAGCGGTGTCGGCCATGCGTGTCAGACCAAGATTAATCCCATCCGCCAGGATCACCGTCAGCAGGGCGTATTTGTCATCCTCGACACGTCTGGAACGGCGATGGGTAAAGCAGTCGGTGAAGCTGATCCAGCGGTCCACTTCTCTTCCACAGCAGGGGGTGTAATTGCTTTCAGAGGCGAAATCACAAGACCATGTGCATCAAGCCGGACCTGTGACAACTCGCCCTTCCTGGCAAGAGCCGTCACCCGGTGCAGCGCGGTTTCCAGCCTGTGACAACTCGCCCTTCCTGGCAAGAGCCGTCACCCGGTGCAGCGCGGTTTCCAGCACTGCAC
>NZ_JACSIQ010000647.1:0-403 GCF_018812105.1 Gluconobacter sp. P1D12_c | reverse complement strand
ATCAGTCGCGTATTGAGTGTCTCATTATAGAACCACTCAAGATGGCCATCCTCCATCGTCTCAATATCGTTCGGCTTAGTCACATATTTTGTGACCTCATCAACAGACTCAAGAGTTCCCGCATCCTTAACAATGCACGACATCCTCTCACGAACATCAGCAAGAAAATCCTGCCAGCCGTTCCCCTTCAAATACGGCAGATCAAAGAGGATATTCATATGCATGTTAAGGGTTTCATGATCCTCATTATGAGTGAACTCAGTCCCCCTGAAATACAGATTTGAACCATATTTTTGATTGAGCCAACGGAAGCAATCAGAGAGCTTGCGTGTCCATTTCCTATGCTCCGCCTTGAGGTCATCATATATGCGGACGTTCTCACCGCAGGTGATAACCATGTACC
>NZ_JACSIQ010000646.1:0-403 GCF_018812105.1 Gluconobacter sp. P1D12_c | reverse complement strand
CCCAAAGGGTCATCAAAGCTCAGTCATATGATGGGGGGTATTATCCTCGTTCATGGCTTGGGCATGTGTTCCATCTGGGGTGGTCTGTTGATGATATCTGCTGGCTGATATCTGCTGACTGCAAGCACCTTGGGCTTATAGCTCGGGATTATTCTGCTGATGAGAATCTGCGTTTTGCGTGTCGTTCKGAACAGGAAGACAGGCGACGCTTCAGGCTTCCTGCTGGTGGTTTAGAATACGTTCCAGAGGTTAAGGAAGCGAAGGAATCACGCGGAGAGATTTTTGATGCAGGACCGTCTGAGAATGGGTGTGAGTCATCTTCTCGGATAGGTTTTTATGAGCTTCTTCGTCGCAACAGTGGGAACAAGGTTGATGTGTTTAAACATCTTGAACGCATTGGCAG
>NZ_JACSIQ010000645.1:0-403 GCF_018812105.1 Gluconobacter sp. P1D12_c | reverse complement strand
GGAGAAGCAACAAGCCAAGGCTTTAGCTATTGCTCTGGCTGATGGTCGTGCTGTTGCAAAGCGTGTTGATGCTGCAAAAGCTAAGGCTGAAAAGTTTGAGAAGGCTGGCACGTTGGTTGGTGCTGTTTCTTCTGCTGTTGCTGGTGGTGTTGTTCAGGTTTCTGAGTCATTCACGAAAAGCCGTTTTGATGATGGTGCGAAGTCTCGTGAAAATGAAATTCATTTATTGAAGAATCAAAATGAGAAGTTGAAAGCGAGTAATTCATCACTAAAAACAAAAATTCACAAAAGTAATGAATCACGAAAATCACTATTGAACGAATTGAAAAGCGAACGCGAAAAAAGTTTTGATAAGGGCAAGCCGTTCAGAGATTTACAGAAGAAGAATGAACAGCTTGAAACT
>NZ_JACSIQ010000644.1:0-403 GCF_018812105.1 Gluconobacter sp. P1D12_c | reverse complement strand
TGGGCTCTGGTCCCATTACGGACGTCGTGACGAAACCCGTCGATCCCATCTGGCCCACCTGATGAAGCGTTATGGCTACCGAACCTTCGATCGGTCGGCATTTCATGACATGACCGGTTTCGCGATGCCAATTGCACATCATGTGACCCAGCCATCCCGCATGGCTGCGATCCTGATTGACGAGATGCGTCGCCGAAGCATTCTCCTGCCGTCGGTCACTGTCATTGAAGCCTTGGTGCGCCGTGCTCGCCAGCAGGCCGATCACCTTGTCCATGACGTCCTTGCAGGGGATCTGCCGCCGGAAACCCGTTGTCGTTTGGACAAAATGCTGGAGCGTCGTGGCGATCGCAGTGCCTCCTGGCTCTCGTGGCTGCGTAACCCGCCCTTGTCACCAGCCGCGCGC
>NZ_JACSIQ010000643.1:0-403 GCF_018812105.1 Gluconobacter sp. P1D12_c | reverse complement strand
GACAGCAAACCCACCTTGAAAAAGGTGCCATCCTGCTTCTTACGCCTAGACGGAATCCCCAGACCTTCAAGCCTGTCAGCAATGCGATCAGATTGAAGCCTTATGGCCTCATCCCTGCCAATGCGTTCAAGATGTTTAAACACATCAACCTTGTTCCCACTGTTGCGACGAAGAAGCTCATAAAAACCTATCCGAGAAGATGACTCACACCCATTCTCAGACGGTCCTGCATCAAAAATCTCTCCGCGTGATTCCTTCGCTTCCTTAACCTCTGGAACGTATTCTAAACCACCAGCAGGAAGCCTGAAGCGTCGCCTGTCTTCCTGTTCCGAACGACACGCAAAACGCAGATTCTCATCAGCAGAATAATCCCGAGCTATAAGCCCAAGGTGCTTGCAGTCAG
>NZ_JACSIQ010000642.1:0-403 GCF_018812105.1 Gluconobacter sp. P1D12_c | reverse complement strand
GAATAAAGTTGAGCCGGGCGACCTCGTCCGCACCGAAGCGCCTTTGCCGCCCTTCCGTTCGTGYCGGTGTCGGAAGAAGCCCGACGCCTTCGTAGTAGCGGATCGTCGGCACCTTGACCCCAGTGCGCCGCGCCAACTCGCCAATCGAGATCCTCATGGTGCTTTTCCCTTGAAGCTCTAGTGGCTAGAGATTGTAGGGTGATCCCGAGAAGGAGTCACCCATGTCTGAGAACTGCTGCAAGTCCGAGACTGCCTGTTGCGCTCCGCCACCTCTGGTCGTGCCCACGAAAACAGTCACACCAACCGTCGAGGTGACGACATGCGGCACCGTCGAGGATAGCTGCTGCCCGAAGGGTGTCCCGGTCTTCGACGGTATAGACCCGCGCTACAAGCGYGTCCTGTG
>NZ_JACSIQ010000641.1:0-403 GCF_018812105.1 Gluconobacter sp. P1D12_c | reverse complement strand
GGAGCTGGCTCTGGCCTATTCAGACGGAAGTAAAGGCGGACGTCCGCCGTTTGATCCGGTGCTGATGTTCAAAATTCTGGTCATCCAGACGTTGAACACTTTGTCTGATGAACGGACAGAGTATCTGATCAACGACCGCCTGTCGTTCATGCGCTTTCTGGGATTGGGGCTGTCGGACCGCGTGCCGGATGCCAAAACGGTCTGGCTGTTTCGTGAGCGTTTGACACAGGCGGGTGCCATTGAAAGGCTGTTTGACCGMTTTGAYGCGACCCTGCGKAACGCCGGGTATTTGCCGATGTCAGGCCAGATCCTGGATGCCACGCTGGTAGCGGCTCCGAAGCAGCGGAACACCAATGCAGAGAAAGCGGATCTGCGAGCAGGCCGTATTCCTGAAGACTGGCAG
>NZ_JACSIQ010000065.1:0-866 GCF_018812105.1 Gluconobacter sp. P1D12_c | reverse complement strand
GCCTCATCCCTGCCAATGCGTTCAAGATGTTTAAACACATCAACCTTGTTCCCACTCTTGCGACGAATAAGCTCATAAAAACCTCTCCGAGCGGCTGACTCTCACCCATTCTCAGACGGTCCTGCATCAAAAATCTCTCCGCGTGATTCCTTCGCTTCCTTAACCTCTGGAACGTATTCTAAACCACCAGCAGGAAGCCTGAAGCGTCGCCTGTCTTCCTGTTCCGAACGACACGCAAAACGCAGATTCTCATCAGCAGAATAATCCCGAGCTATAAGCCCAAGGTGCTTGCAGTCAGCAGATATCAGCCAGCAGATATCATCAACAGACCACCCCAGATGGAACACATGCCCAAGCCATGAACGAGGATAATACCCCCCATCATATGACTGAGCTTTGATGACCCTTTGGGCCTCTAATTTCGTATATGAACGACCTACGGATTCCATCCGAGACCACCAGTCGTGGCGGTCTTGTGTTGAACGATCGCAATCAGTTGTGTTATAATACTGATGTGGGTCGGGTTGTGACGTTCCTGCGTCATGAGCCTTCTCCTAACCTATCGGGCTTCTTCGATGTAATCCGCCAAGATATCCATCGATTTAACCTCGACTCACATTCTACCATAAAAATCAGATTATCAAGAACCATCCCACACAGATGGCCTACGGCCACACTACGTGGCTCCCGCTCTGCGCTCGCTCTGTGATGCAGGACACAGCAAATCTGAGCTAATTATCTGCTCATGAAGCGAAGCAGTTTGAGCTATCTTTTTAATACTGATTTAGCCTTTAGCATGGAGGTCGAAACCCCAATGCTAGACCCCGGACCTTCGGGGTCGTCGCTCTAGGCAATAGAGCGATCAG
>NZ_JACSIQ010000640.1:0-404 GCF_018812105.1 Gluconobacter sp. P1D12_c | reverse complement strand
TTCTTCGTCGCAACAGTGGGAACAAGGTTGATGTGTTTAAACATCTTGAACGCATTGGCAGGGATGAGGCCATAAGGCTTCAATCTGATCGCATTGCTGACAGGCTTGAAGGTCTGGGGATTCCGTCTAGGCGTAAGAAGCAGGATGGCACCTTTTTCAAGGTGGGTTTGCTGTCTGGATTAGCTAAGCAGATGGATGAACAGTTTATGCATATCTTGTTCATTCCTGATGTTGATGTTGCTGAGCGTCGCCAGTTGATGAATGAGCTGACCTATTGGATTGATAACATTCTCCAGAATTAGGGGAAGTATGTGCGGTACATGGTTATCACCTGCGGTGAGAACGTCCGCATATATGATGACCTCAAGGCGGAGCATAGGAAATGGACACGCAAGCTCTCTGAT
>NZ_JACSIQ010000639.1:0-404 GCF_018812105.1 Gluconobacter sp. P1D12_c | reverse complement strand
TCGAAGGAGACAGGCTCAAACGCCAGCGCTTCAAACGCTATCCCATCGGCTTTTTTCACATCGATATTGCCGAAGTCCAGACTGCTGAAGACAAGCTGCACCTCTTCGTTGCTATCGACCGGACAAGCAAATTCGCTGTCACACAACTCGTCGGGAAAGCCGATCGGAAGACMGCCTGGGAATTCCTCGAACATCTCCTGAGCATCATCCCTTACCGGATCCATACCATTCTGACCGATAACGGCATCCAGTTCKCTGACCAACCCCGTAATCGCAATACGGCCTGGTCGCGTCCCATGCGCTTCGACATGATCTGCGAAGCCCACGGGATCGAACATCGTCTGACGAAACCCAATCATCCCTGGACGAACGGTCAGGTTGAGCGGATGAACCGGACAATCAAG
>NZ_JACSIQ010000638.1:0-404 GCF_018812105.1 Gluconobacter sp. P1D12_c | reverse complement strand
TAAACTGTTCATCCATCTGCTTAGCTAATCCAGACAGCAAACCCACCTTGAAAAAGGTGCCATCCTGCTTCTTACGCCTAGACGGAATCCCCAGACCTTCAAGCCTGTCAGCAATGCGATCAGATTGAAGCCTTATGGCCTCATCCCTGCCAATGCGTTCAAGATGTTTAAACACATCAACCTTGTTCCCACTGTTGCGACGAAGAAGCTCATAAAAACCTATCCGAGAAGATGACTCACACCCATTCTCAGACTGTCCTGCATCAAAAATCTCTCCGCGTGATTACTTCGCTTCCTTAAACTCTGTAACGTATTCTAAACCACCAGCAGGAAGCCTGAAGCGTCGCCTGTCTTCCTGTTCCGAACGACACGCAAAACGCAGATTCTCATCAGCAGAATAATCC
>NZ_JACSIQ010000637.1:0-404 GCF_018812105.1 Gluconobacter sp. P1D12_c | reverse complement strand
CAGCGCCTCTGCCACCTGCATGAAACAATTGACCATCACTTGAGGACGATGTGCCGTCTCCCCAGAGTGACGCCAGGGGCAGCCCACGATGGGCTGCAACCATACGGCCAAGGGCTTCGGCGTATCCGGCCTCGCTGATATGCCAGTCATGCAGATGCGCCAACTGGCGCAGGGTGGCACCCTGACAGGTGTCGGCCATGCGTGTCAGACCAAGATTAATCCCATCCGCCAGGATCACCGTCAGCAGGGCGTTTTTGTCATCCGCGACACGGCTGGAACGGCGATGGGTAAAGCAGTCGGTGAAGCTGATCCAGCGGTCCACTTCCAGCAGAAGATCAGTAATCTTGATGCGTGGCAGCCGGTCGTAAGCCGCCCGCCTCAACTCTTCCACAGCAGGGGGTGTA
>NZ_JACSIQ010000636.1:0-404 GCF_018812105.1 Gluconobacter sp. P1D12_c | reverse complement strand
ACAGCTTTGCGGGTTTGTCCTGCCAGTCTTCAGGAATACGGCCTGCTCGCAGATCCGCTTTCTCTGCATTGGTGTTCCGCTGCTTCGGAGCCGCTACCAGCGTGGCATCCAGGATCTGGCCTGACATCGGCAAATACCCGGCGTTACGCCGGTTATCTCCCGATGTCCGGCCAGATCCTGGATGCAACACTGGTGGCTGCTCCAAAGCAGCGCAATACGAAGGCTGAGAAAGCGGATCTCCGGGCAGGACGTATTCCAGAAGACTGGCAGGACAARMCCGCAAAGMTGTCGCAYAAGGATCGTCATGCGCGCTGGACRCTGAAGTTCACGAAAGCAAARCGGCAGGATGACGGGAGTATGCCCGCAACGGATCTCGCTATCCCGTTCTTTGGCTACAACTCCCA
>NZ_JACSIQ010000635.1:0-405 GCF_018812105.1 Gluconobacter sp. P1D12_c | reverse complement strand
CCTTTATGAGACACAGCACACGGCTGTATTCCATGACGTGTTGCACTTGTCCGGGACAGTCCGTCCAACGATCCCCTTCCGGACACATGAAGGAGACATCCGATCATGGCGCGGCGCCGTCTTCTGACCCGTGAAGCTCTCGCCCGACATTACGAGCCTTCTGTCGATGATCGCGAGATCACGAGACATTTTACACTCAGCCAGGATGACTTCGATCTGATCGCAACCCGCCGCGGAGAAACCTCCCGATTGGGTTTCACGATGGTCATGCTCTACATGCGCTGGCCGGGACGGGTGCTGGAATCTGGTGAAACACCACCGGCTCCCATTCTGTCATTTGTTGCGCGGCAGCTCGACCTGTCCCCTGGGCTCTGGTCCCATTACGGACGTCGTGACGAAACCCGT
>NZ_JACSIQ010000634.1:0-405 GCF_018812105.1 Gluconobacter sp. P1D12_c | reverse complement strand
CCTGACGCTCGATAAGCCGGATTTTCAAAACGCCGATCACGCAGTTCACCAAGCTGGTTGAAGACGAGCGCCCGAGCCAGCGCATTCCGGGCTTCTCCCTTGTTGAGCCCTGCCTGGGTTCGCCTGCGCAAATCCAGATCCTGTATCCAGTCGAGCATGAAAACCGACCGCTCGATCCGGCCAACTTCACGCAAGGCCACAGCCAGACCATTCTGACGGGGATAAGATCCGAGCTTCCGCAGCATGGCCGAGGCCGTCACGGTTCCACTCCGAATGGATGTGACCAGACGCAGCAGGTCGTCCCAGTGGGCCGCAACATGATCGGTATTGATCGGGTCACCGGCCATTCCACTCAGGAGATCACCGGGGCTTTGATCTGGAAACAGGTGAAGTTTCCGCTCTTTC
>NZ_JACSIQ010000633.1:0-405 GCF_018812105.1 Gluconobacter sp. P1D12_c | reverse complement strand
AAACGCATCAGTCAGACCGTTCAGCAGCATTATGAACCTGCCGTTCAGAGCGCCACAGTTGCCCGCACAGCGACCAAACGGGCCAAGGAAGACAGAGAGAGCCTGAAACAGCTTCAGAGCCGTCTGGAGCCTCTTGTGAAGGCTCTGAGGGATATTCCGACCCAATACCGGGAGAAGGTTATCGAGGGCTGCGTGAAACTGGCCCAACAGCTACGCCAGAAACTCCAAGATCAGGCGGTTGAGGCTCAACGGGAACGAGCCAGAGAAATTGGCCGGAATCGCTCGCGGGAGAATAGCCGAGGTCGGGGCCGCTGACCGTCCCATTCGCTCCTTCTTCCTGAGCAAATACTCTCTTGCACGGTTCTCGGATGTCGCCCGTTTATGCCGTGCATAATTACCCCCCCT
>NZ_JACSIQ010000632.1:0-405 GCF_018812105.1 Gluconobacter sp. P1D12_c | reverse complement strand
AGAGAAATAGAGAGAGAAGTACAGAGGCTTGAAAATCTGTTCAATATAAAGGCTGTGCGATTGAAGGCACGTTATGAGACCAAGGCTATTCGTTATATGTTTGGGAATGGGGTCGAGGTTTATTGCGGTTGGGAAAAGCCTTACGATATCATGACTTGTTTGCATGACMATTATATTTACAATTCTTTTCCTGTGAAGGATGTGAAAAGTTATAGAGATTATTTGCGTTGTCTTCCTTCGCATTCTTCTTTGTTTTTGGATTACATAGAAAGCAGGGGATATGGTTTTTTAAGATTCAACGAATATTTGAACGATGACGAGGATGATTTTTGTTACGAGTGTGTTTTTGTTAATGACAATAAAGATGAGATACGCCTTTGGGTTAAAGATTTAGAAGAATGTGAC
>NZ_JACSIQ010000631.1:0-406 GCF_018812105.1 Gluconobacter sp. P1D12_c | reverse complement strand
CTTCTCGGATAGGTTTTTATGAGCTTCTTCGTCGCAACAGTGGGAACAAGGTTGATGTGTTTAAACATCTTGAACGCATTGGCAGGGATGAGGCCATAAGGCTTCAATCTGATCGCATTGCTGACAGGCTTGAAGGTCTGGGGATTCCGTCTAGGCGTAAGAAGCAGGATGGCACCTTTTTCAAGGTGGGTTTGCTGTCTGGATTAGCTAAGCAGATGGATGAACAGTTTAGGCATATCATGTTCATTCCTGCTGTTGCTGTTGCTGAGCGTCGCCAGTTGAGGAATGAGCTGACCTATTGGATTGATAACATTCTCCCGAATAAGGGGAAGTATCTGCGGTACATGGTTATCACCTGCGGTGAGAACGTCCGCATATATGATGACCTCAAGGCGGAGCATAGGAA
>NZ_JACSIQ010000064.1:0-877 GCF_018812105.1 Gluconobacter sp. P1D12_c | reverse complement strand
GGTGCGTCCCGTTCTAGCGCCCCGTAGTAGGTTTTCAGCTTGGTGTGGGTGGCCTTGCTTCCTTCGATGCCGCGTTCCAGTCCGACAGGGCGTCCCACAACTCGCGCAAAGTCGGTCTGCATCTCGTTCAGGGCCTTGGCACCACCGAGGAACCGGCGGCAATTCAGGCGGCCTGTATCGGGGTCTTTTGGCACCACGTAGGCCGACAGGTGCGGCGTTTTTTCGTCCCGGTGAATGATGGCAGCGATCACGTTGTCCTTGCCGTGCCGCTCCTGAATCCAGCGCAACGCCTCGTTCAAATAGGGGTCACGACACGAAAGTGTACTTTACGTACGCTTAGAGTGAACCCAACAAGAACGTTGAGGCTGTTCTGCTGAGAGTTCGATAGACAGTTGGCCGAGAAATAGAAAACAGTTCTGAAAGATCGCTGATGGAGTAATCGCCGGTATCATACATCCGGCGAAGCTCTTTTTGCTGACGTTCAGAAAGCTTGGGTTTCTTTCCGCGTAGTTTACCTTTGTCGCGTGCAACGGCCATCCCTTCACGAGTACGCATCMGGATCAGATCGGCTTCAAACTCCGCGAAAGTCGCAAGGATGTTGAAGAACAACTTGCCCATTGGAWCAGACGGATCGTGAATACTGWTCCCAAGTTGAAGCTTCACGCCACGGGATGCCAGGCTGTCGCCAATAAGCCGTGCATCAGGGACAGAGCGGGCCAGTCGATCAAGCTTTGGTACGACCAAAGTATCGCCACTACGAACAGCCGCCAGTGCCTGGTCAAGGCCGGCCCTTTCCCGGTTCGTGCCGGTGAAGCCCTTGTCGGTGTAAATACGATCGGCAGAAACACCGAGTTTGAGCAGTTCCTGATGCTGGGCC
>NZ_JACSIQ010000630.1:0-406 GCF_018812105.1 Gluconobacter sp. P1D12_c | reverse complement strand
TATATGTTGCGCGTGAGCTTCTGCCTGCTGTCGAGGAAGACGAGTTCTATCATGCCGACCTGATCGGCATGACAGGCAGTTTCCGAAGATGGCGAAGTGCTTGGAACCGTCTCTATAGTTCATGAATATGGTGCGGGGGTCAGCATCGAGATTGATCGAGGTCTGATCGTTCAATTCACGCTGGCCTGTCTGCCTCATGTCGATCACGCGCACCGTCGCGTAACCGTCGTGCCTCCAGTAGAAGTCGAGGTCGAAGGTCATCTCGATGGAGAGGTACAAGTCCGGGCAAGAGGAGGCGCGCTGATATCCTGCCCCTGTTTCCGGACATGTTTCCGGGGCCGCTTGGGTTTTCCCTGGCGGGCAGGGCGCTCGAACGTGGCATCTGGTCCTGTGAAGCGCATGACCT
>NZ_JACSIQ010000629.1:0-407 GCF_018812105.1 Gluconobacter sp. P1D12_c | reverse complement strand
CATCGAAGAAGCCCGATAGGTTAGGAGAAGGCTCATGACGCAGGAAAGTCACAACCCGACCCACATCAGTATTATAACACAACTGATGGCGATGGTTCAACACAAGACCGCCAAGACTGGTGGTCTCGGATGGAATCCGTAGGTCGTTCATATACGAAATTAGAGGCCCAAAGTGTCATCAAAGCTCAGTCATATGATGGGKGGTATTATCCTCGTTCATGGCTTGGGCATGTGTTCCATCTGGGGTGGTCTGTTGATGATATCTGCTGGCTGATATCTGCTGACTGCAAGCACCTTGGTCTTATAGCTCGTGATTATTCTGCTGATGAGATTCTGCGTTTTGCGTTTCGTTCTGAACAGGAAGACAGGCGTCGCTTCATGCTTCCTGCTGGTTGTTTAGAATACGT
>NZ_JACSIQ010000628.1:0-407 GCF_018812105.1 Gluconobacter sp. P1D12_c | reverse complement strand
GCGTTTGACTCGCTTGAGCGGGCTTGGCGATCAGCTCGAATCGCTTTCCCGGAATGTGGATTTTGAAGTGTTCCGTACTGATCTGGAGAAGGCACTGGCCTATTCACATGGAAGCAAAGGCGGGCGACCGCCATTTGATACGGTGCTGATGTTCAAGATCCTGGTTATACAGACGTTGAAAAATTTGTCTGATGATCGGACGGAATATCTGATCAACGATCGCCTGTCGTTCATGCGCATCCTTGGGCTGGGGCTTTCAGATCGTGATACTGATGCCAAATCACTCTGGCTGTTCCGTGAGCGCCTGACGCAGTTGGGAGCGATCGAGGGTCTGTTCAACCGTTTTGACGCGACCCTGCGGCACGCCGGCTATCTGCCGATGTCGGGCCAGATCCTGGATGCAACGC
>NZ_JACSIQ010000627.1:0-407 GCF_018812105.1 Gluconobacter sp. P1D12_c | reverse complement strand
AAGACAGGGTTCAGAGACGTTATAGAAAGCATGATGCGGGAGCATCAGCCCAACAATCTTATTCTCCATCTGCTCGAATTTTATTTCATCACCAACGATGACACGACCATCAAGAGAAGGCTCAACACAGAGAGCCATAGCAATATCGGGCCCGAACATATCCAATGATTTAGGGACACCTATCGTGGCTTCGCCTTCATCACGCTTCGTGAAAAGCTCAGCATCATTGATGACACGCTTCTTCATCATCTTCAGAGATCCATCAGACTGATCTCGAACGATGCGAAGCCTCTCATCATTAAGAGACCCCTTGAACTCCTTAAACGATCCGTACCTCTGTATCAGTCGCGTATTGAGTGTCTCATTATAGAACCACTCAAGATGGCCATCCTCCATCGTCTCAATAT
>NZ_JACSIQ010000626.1:0-408 GCF_018812105.1 Gluconobacter sp. P1D12_c | reverse complement strand
GATGGGATCGACGGGTTTCGTCACGACGTCCGTAATGGGACCAGAGCCCAGGGGACAGGTCGAGCTGCCGCGCAACAAATGACAGAATGGGAGCCGGTGGTGTTTCACCAGATTCCAGCACCCGTCCCGGCCAGCGCATGTAGAGCATGACCATCGTGAAACCCAATCGGGAGGTTTCTCCGCGGCTGGTTGAGATCAGATCGAAGTCATCCTGGCTGAGTGTAAAATGTCTCGTGATCTCGCGATCATCGACAGAAGGCTCGTAATGTCGGGCGAGAGCTTCACGGGTCAGAAGACGGCGCCGCGCCATGATCGGATGTCTCCTTCATGTGTCCGGAAGGGGATCGTTGGACGGACTGTCCCGGACAAGTGCAACACGTCATGGAATACAGCCGTGTGCTGTGTCTC
>NZ_JACSIQ010000625.1:0-408 GCF_018812105.1 Gluconobacter sp. P1D12_c | reverse complement strand
GCCAGACCATTCTGACGGGGATAAGATCCGAGCTTCCGCAGCATGGCCGAGGCCGTCACGGTTCCACTCCGAATGGATGTGACCAGACGCAGCAGGTCGTCCCAGTGGGCCGCAACATGATCGGTATTGATCGGGTCACCGGCCATTCCACTCAGGAGATCACCGGGGCTTTGATCTGGAAACAGGTGAAGTTTCCGCTCTTTCAGATCCCGTATCCTGGGCGCAAATCGATAACCAAAGAAGGGCATCAGCCCGAAAACATGATCCGATGCCCCACCCGTGTCGGTATAATGCTCTTCAATGGAAAGCCCGTTGGCATGATACAGCAGCCCATCCAGAACATAGGGTGCTTCACCGGCCGTCGCCGCAATCACCCGGGTCGAAAACGGATCATACTGATCGGAGATG
>NZ_JACSIQ010000624.1:0-408 GCF_018812105.1 Gluconobacter sp. P1D12_c | reverse complement strand
ATATCATCAACAGACCACCCCAGATGGAACACATGCCCAAGCCATGAACGAGGATAATACCCCCCATCATATGACTGAGCTTTGATGACCCTTTGGGCCTCTAATTTCGTATATGAACGACCTACGGATTCCATCCGAGACCACCAGTCTTGGCGGTCTTGTGTTGAACCATCGCCATCAGTTGTGTTATAATACTGATGTGGGTCGGGTTGTGACGTTCCTGCGTCATGAGCCTTCTCCTAACCTATCGGGCTTCTTCGATGTAATCCGCCAAGATATCCATCGATTTAACCTCGACTCACATTCTACCATAAAAATCAGATTATCAAGAACCATCCCACACAGATGGCCTACGGCCACACTACGTGGCTCCCGCTCTGCGCTCGCTCTGTGATGCAGGACACAGCA
>NZ_JACSIQ010000623.1:0-408 GCF_018812105.1 Gluconobacter sp. P1D12_c | reverse complement strand
CAATAAATGAATTTCATTTTCACGAGACTTCGCACCATCATCAAAACGGCTTTTCGTGAATGACTCAGAAACCTGAACAACACCACCAGCAACAGCAGAAGAAACAGCACCAACCAACGTGCCAGCCTTCTCAAACTTTTCAGCCTTAGCTTTTGCAGCATCAACACGCTTTGCAACAGCACGACCATCAGCCAGAGCAATAGCTAAAGCCTTGGCTTGTTGCTTCTCCTGGTTCCACTGGTCCCGAGTTAAACGCCTACGACCTGGACCAATACGAGTTAAGCCAGAAGGCTTCCCGACCTTATCCCAATAACTGTCCTGCCAATCTCTAAACGATTGCTTATAGGCTTCATTTTGTTCCTTTGGAGATAACCCATCCGCCTTGGCCTTCTGCTTTGCACTATCCCC
>NZ_JACSIQ010000622.1:0-408 GCF_018812105.1 Gluconobacter sp. P1D12_c | reverse complement strand
TTCATCCGCAAATGGAAGACAACAGATGCCGCCGCCAGTGATGGCGCGCGATTGAGAGAGGGGCTTCTGGATAAAGCCAATACCGCCTCAAGCGTCTGGGCCGATACCGCGTATCGCTCGAAAGCCAACGAAGACTTCATGGAAAAGCAGGGCTTTGTCTCAAAGGTCCACAGGAAAAAGCCGCATCTCAAGCCCATGCCCCGCCACATCCAGCGGTCCAACGCAGGGAAATCGGTGATCCGGTCGCGTGTCGAGCATGTCTTTGCCGATCAGAAATCGCAGACGGGTCTGTTCGTCCGAACCGTGGGTATCACCCGGGCCACCATGAGGATCGGCCTGGCCAATATTGTCTACAACATGCGCCGCTTTCTCTTCCTCGCAAGGTTGAACGCGAGCGCGTAGTCATCC
>NZ_JACSIQ010000621.1:0-408 GCF_018812105.1 Gluconobacter sp. P1D12_c | reverse complement strand
ATGTGAGTCGAGGTTAAATCGATGCATATCTTGGCTGATTACATCGAAGAAGCCCGATAGGTTAGGAGAAGGCTCATGACGCAGGAACGTCACAACCCGACCCACATCAGTATTATAACACAACTGATGGCGATGGTTCAACACAAGACCGCCAAGACTGGTGGTCTCGGATGGAATCCGTAGGTCGTTCATATACGAAATTAGAGGCCCAAAGGGTCATCAAAGCTCAGTCATATGATGGGGGGTATTATCCTCGTTCATGGCTTGGGCATGTGTTCCATCTGGGGTGGTCTGTTGATGATATCTGCTGGCTGATATCTGCTGACTGCAAGCACCTTGGGCTTATAGCTCGGGATTATTCTGCTGATGAGAATCTGCGTTTTGCGTGTCGTTCGGAACAGGAAGACA
>NZ_JACSIQ010000063.1:0-882 GCF_018812105.1 Gluconobacter sp. P1D12_c | reverse complement strand
TCCCATTCGCTCCTTCTTCCTGAGCAAATACTCTCTTGCACGGTTCTCGGATGTCGCCCGTTTATGCCGTGCATAATTACCCCCCCTTTTGGGGTAAAAACCGCAGTTTTCCACCGAAAAAAGAGAGAGACTACAGAGAGAGATTTTATCTTATTTATATCTAGGGTTTTACCGATCATCCTTTTCCCTTGGGGAACCGCCAAAAATGGCTTGCCATTAGGTCGCACCACGTGCGACCATAAAGTCGCACAGTGTGCGACCTATTCGGCACTCATACAGAGGTTTCCCACATGCGGAACATGACCCGTCTCAAGACCCCAAAAGATCGGCTTCGTGAAGATCAGGCCGAACAGGTTCGCCAAGCCCTTTTGCCGTTTTTTGACAATCCCGATTTTGACCATGATGCCCTTGGCCGGGTCATGGTCACCGTTCAACGCATTACTACCCCAGCCCCCGGAACAACGGAGCCGTTTGTTATGATCCGTCCCGCACAGAACCGTGCTGTCACCTTGTGGCTAATGAAGAACAGTAAACGTCCAATGAAGGCCGTGGACGTCTGGACGCTCTTGTTCGACCACCTGTTCCCACATACCGGACAGATCATGCTAACCCGCGAAGAAATCGCCGAAAAAGTCGGAATTCGGGTCAACGAAGTTACAGCCATCATGAATGAACTGGTGAAGTTCGGTGCGATTTTCTCCGAGCGCGAAAAGGTAGCCGGTATGCGAGGGCCGGGTCTTGTCCGCTACTACATGAACCGCCACGTTGCTGAAGTAGGTAGTCGTGCTACACAAGAAGAACTTTCTACAATACCAAAGCCGGGATTTAATCTTGAAGTTATAGAAGGAGGAAAATTATGAAAACTAACGAACGATTCCATAT
>NZ_JACSIQ010000620.1:0-408 GCF_018812105.1 Gluconobacter sp. P1D12_c | reverse complement strand
GGGAAGTATCTGCGGTACATGGTTATCACCTGCGGTGAGAACGTCCGCATATATGATGACCTCAAGGCGGAGCATAGGAAATGGACACGCAAGCTCTCTGATTGCTTCCGTTGGCTCAATCAAAAATATGGTTCAAATCTGTATTTCAGGGGGACTGAGTTCACTCATAATGAGGATCATGAAACCCTTAACATGCATATGAATATCCTCTTTGATCTGCCGTATTTGAAGGGGAACGGCTGGCAGGATTTTCTTGCTGATGTTCGTGAGAGGATGTCGTGCATTGTTAAGGATGCGGGAACTCTTGAGTCTGTTGATGAGGTCACAAAATATGTGACTAAGCCGAACGATATTGAGACGATGGAGGATGGCCATCTTGAGTGGTTCTATAATGAGACACTCAATACG
>NZ_JACSIQ010000619.1:0-409 GCF_018812105.1 Gluconobacter sp. P1D12_c | reverse complement strand
TCGCAAGGATGTTGAAGAACAACTTGCCCATTGGATCAGACGGATCGTGAATACTGTTCCCAAGTTGAAGCTTCACGCCACGGGATGCCAGGCTGTCGCCAATAAGCCGTGCATCAGGGACAGAGCGGGCCAGTCGATCAAGCTTTGGTACGACCAAAGTATCGCCACTACGAACAGCCGCCAGTGCCTGGTCAAGGCCGGCCCTTTCCCGGTTCGTGCCGGTGAAGCCCTTGTCGGTGTAAATACGATCGGCAGAAACACCGAGTTTGAGCAGTTCCTGATGCTGGGCCGCGAGATCCTGTTTGTCCGTCGAGCAGCGGGCATAGCCGATCATTATGTGTGTCATACGGGAAAGTGTAACGTATAAGGCCCCATGACTGCAAAACATATGGTACCACCTTTATGAGAC
>NZ_JACSIQ010000618.1:0-409 GCF_018812105.1 Gluconobacter sp. P1D12_c | reverse complement strand
GGCGTATCTCATCTTTATTGTCATTAACAAAAACACACTCGTAACAAAAATCATCCTCGTCATCGTTCAAATATTCGTTGAATCTTAAAAAACCATATCCCCTGCTTTCTATGTAATCCA
This sequence comes from Gluconobacter sp. P1D12_c, assembly GCF_018812105.1. Classification (NCBI taxonomy): domain Bacteria; kingdom Pseudomonadati; phylum Pseudomonadota; class Alphaproteobacteria; order Acetobacterales; family Acetobacteraceae; genus Gluconobacter; species Gluconobacter sp. P1D12_c. The sequence goes on along the minus strand of NZ_JACSIQ010000618.1, from coordinate 289 downwards.
AAAACAAAGAAGAATGCGAAGGAAGACAACGCAAATAATCTCTATAACTTTTCACATCCTTCACAGGAAAAGAATGGTCAATATAATGGTCATGCAAACAAGTCATGATATCGTAAGGCTTTTCCCAACCGCAATAAACCTCGACCCCATTCCCAAACATATAACGAATAGCCTTGGTCTCATAACGTGCCTTCAATCGCACAGCCTTTATATTGAACAGATTTTCAAGCCTCTGTACTTCTCTCTCTATTTCTCTATATTTTTCCTTCTTTACCATATCCATAACAAT
>NZ_JACSIQ010000617.1:0-409 GCF_018812105.1 Gluconobacter sp. P1D12_c | reverse complement strand
TTCCCGGTTCGTGCCGGTAAAGCCCTTGTCGGTGTAAATACGCTCGGCAGCAACACCGAGTTTGAGCAGTTCCTGATGCTGGGCCGCGAGATCCTGTATGTCCGGCGAGCAGCGGGCAGTGCCGATCATTATGTGTGTCATACGGGAAAGTGTAACGTATAAGGCCCCATGACTGCAAAACATATGGTACCACCTTTATGAGACACAGCACACGGCTGTATTCCATGACGTGTTGCACTTGTCCGGGACAGTCCGTCCAACGATCCCCTTCCGGACACATGAAGGAGACATCCGATCATGGCGCGGCGCCGTCTTCTGACCCGTGAAGCTCTCGCCCGACATTACGAGCCTTCTGTCGATGATCGCGAGATCACGAGACATTTTACACTCAGCCAGGATGACTTCGATC
>NZ_JACSIQ010000616.1:0-410 GCF_018812105.1 Gluconobacter sp. P1D12_c | reverse complement strand
ACTCATGACAACGATCCAAAAAATTTCTCGCAAATCGTTGAGAGTCTTCTTTTAAAATCATCAGACGTACAATTTTCCAAATCTAAATTATCGATACTCGAATACAAACCATCCTTGTCACATTCTTCTAAATCTTTAACCCAAAGGCGTATCTCATCTTTATTGTCATTAACAAAAACACACTCGTAACAAAAATCATCCTCGTCATCGTTCAAATATTCGTTGAATCTTAAAAAACCATATCCCCTGCTTTCTATGTAATCCAAAAACAAAGAAGAATGCGAAGGAAGACAACGCAAATAATCTCTATAACTTTTCACATCCTTCACAGGAAAAGAATGGTCAATATAATGGTCATGCAAACAAGTCATGATATCGTAAGGCTTTTCCCAACCGCAATAAACCTCGAC
>NZ_JACSIQ010000615.1:0-410 GCF_018812105.1 Gluconobacter sp. P1D12_c | reverse complement strand
TATGCCTAAACTGTTCATCCATCTGCTTAGCTAATCCAGACAGCAAACCCACCTTGAAAAAGGTGCCATCCTGCTTCTTACGCCTAGACGGAATCCCCAGACCTTCAAGCCTGTCAGCAATGCGATCAGATTGAAGCCTTATGGCCTCATCCCTGCCAATGCGTTCAAGATGTTTAAACACATCAACCTTGTTCCCACTGTTGCGACGAAGAAGCTCATAAAAACCTATCCGAGAAGATGACTCACACCCATTCTCAGACGGTCCTGCATCAAAAATCTCTCCGCGTGATTCCTTCGCTTCCTTAACCTCTGGAACGTATTCTAAACCACCAGCAGGAAGCCTGAAGCGTCGCCTGTCTTCCTGTTCCGAACGACACGCAAAACGCAGATTCTCATCAGCAGAATAATCC
>NZ_JACSIQ010000614.1:0-410 GCF_018812105.1 Gluconobacter sp. P1D12_c | reverse complement strand
AGTGTAAAATGTCTCGTGATCTCGCGATCATCGACAGAAGGCTCGTAATGTCGGGCGAGAGCTTCACGGGTCAGAAGACGGCGCCGCGCCATGATCGGATGTCTCCTTCATGTGTCCGGAAGGGGATCGTTGGACGGACTGTCCCGGACAAGTGCAACACGTCATGGAATACAGCCGTGTGCTGTGTCTCATAAAGGTGGTACCATATGTTTTGCAGTCATGGGGCCTTATACGTTACACTTTCCCGTATGACACACATAATGATCGGCTATGCCCGCTGCTCGACGGACAAACAGGATCTCGCGGCCCAGCATCAGGAACTGCTCAAACTCGGTGTTTCTGCCGATCGTATTTACACCGACAAGGGCTTCACCGGCACGAACCGGGAAAGGGCCGGCCTTGACCAGGGG
>NZ_JACSIQ010000613.1:0-410 GCF_018812105.1 Gluconobacter sp. P1D12_c | reverse complement strand
CAGCTTTGTCAGGCCAGAGGGAACAGTCATACGACAGGCTTACGAACTCTGTGTTCTGACCCAGCTGCGCGAGCGTCTGCGTGCCGGAGACATCTGGGTAACGGAAAGTCGCCAATACCGCGCATTCGACACCTACCTTCTTCCGGAAGCCACGTTTGCAGCGATGCGCGCGCAAGGACCGTTGCCTCTGGCGATCAATGCTACGGCTGACACGTTCCTTTCTCAACGGCGTGCAGTGCTGGAAACCGCGCTGAACCGGGTGACGGCTCTTGCCAGGAAGGGCGAGTTGTCACAGGTCCGGCTTGATGCACATGGTCTTGTGATTTCGCCTCTGAAAGCAATTACACCCCCTGCTGTGGAAGAGTTGAGGCGGGCGGCTTACGACCGGCTGCCACGCATCAAGATTACTG
>NZ_JACSIQ010000612.1:0-411 GCF_018812105.1 Gluconobacter sp. P1D12_c | reverse complement strand
GGACAAACAGGATCTCGCGGCCCAGCATCAGGAACTGCTCAAACTCGGTGTTTCTGCCGATCGTATTTACACCGACAAGGGCTTCACCGGCACGAACCGGGAAAGGGCCGGCCTTGACCAGGCACTGGCGGCTGTTCGTAGTGGCGATACTTTGGTCGTACCAAAGCTTGATCGACTGGCCCGCTCTGTCCCTGATGCACGGCTTATTGGCGACAGCCTGGCATCCCGTGGCGTGAAGCTTCAACTTGGGAACAGTATTCACGATCCGTCTGATCCAATGGGCAAGTTGTTCTTCAACATCCTTGCGACTTTCGCGGAGTTTGAAGCCGATCTGATCCGGATGCGTACTCGTGAAGGGATGGCCGTTGCACGCGACAAAGGTAAACTACGCGGAAAGAAACCCAAGCTTTC
>NZ_JACSIQ010000611.1:0-411 GCF_018812105.1 Gluconobacter sp. P1D12_c | reverse complement strand
TCTTCGCGGGTTAGCATGATCTGTCCGGTATGTGGGAACAGGTGGTCGAACAAGAGCGTCCAGACGTCCACGGCCTTCATTGGACGTTTACTGTTCTTCATTAGCCACAAGGTGACAGCACGGTTCTGTGCGGGACGGATCATAACAAACGGCTCCGTTGTTCCGGGGGCTGGGGTAGTAATGCGTTGAACGGTGACCATGACCCGGCCAAGGGCATCATGGTCAAAATCGGGATTGTCAAAAAACGGCAAAAGGGCTTGGCGAACCTGTTCGGCCTGATCTTCACGAAGCCGATCTTTTGGGGTCTTGAGACGGGTCATGTTCCGCATGTGGGAAACCTCTGTATGAGTGCCGAATAGGTCGCACACTGTGCGACTTTATGGTCGCACGTGGTGCGACCTAATGGCAAGC
>NZ_JACSIQ010000062.1:0-895 GCF_018812105.1 Gluconobacter sp. P1D12_c | reverse complement strand
GATCTTCTGCTGGAAGTGGACCGCTGGATCAGCTTCACCGACTGCTTTACCCATCGCCGTTCCAGCCGTGTCGCGGATGACAAAAACGCCCTGCTGACGGTGATCCTGGCGGATGGGATTAATCTTGGTCTGACACGCATGGCCGACACCTGTCAGGGTGCCACCCTGCGCCAGTTGGCGCATCTGCATGACTGGCATATCAGCGAGGCCGGATACGCCGAAGCCCTTGGCCGTATGGTTGCAGCCCATCGTGGGCTGCCCCTGGCGTCACTCTGGGGAGACGGCACATCGTCCTCAAGTGATGGTCAATTGTTTCATGCAGGTGGCAGAGGCGCTGCGATCAGCGATATCAATGCGCGCAATGGCAGTGAACCGGGCGTCAGTTTCTACACCCACATCTCCGATCAGTATGATCCGTTTTCGACCCGGGTGATTGCGGCGACGGCCGGTGAAGCACCCTATGTTCTGGATGGGCTGCTGTATCATGCCAACGGGCTTTCCATTGAAGAGCATTATACCGACACGGGTGGGGCATCGGATCATGTTTTCGGGCTGATGCCCTTCTTTGGTTATCGATTTGCGCCCAGGATACGGGATCTGAAAGAGCGGAAACTTCACCTGTTTCCAGATCAAAGCCCCGGTGATCTCCTGAGTGGAATGGCCGGTGACCCGATCAATACCGATCATGTTGCGGCCCACTGGGACGACCTGCTGCGTCTGGTCACATCCATTCGGAGTGGAACCGTGACGGCCTCGGCCATGCTGCGGAAGCTCGGATCTTATCCCCGTCAGAATGGTCTGGCTGTGGCCTTGCGTGAAGTTGGCCGGATCGAGCGGTCGGTTTTCATGCTCGACTGGATACAGGATCTGGATTTGCGCAGGCGAACCCAGGCAG
>NZ_JACSIQ010000610.1:0-411 GCF_018812105.1 Gluconobacter sp. P1D12_c | reverse complement strand
ATAACGAATAGCCTTGGTCTCATAACGTGCCTTCAATCGCACAGCCTTTATATTGAACAGATTTTCAAGCCTCTGTACTTCTCTCTCTATTTCTCTATATTTTTCCTTCTTTACCATATCCATAACAATCTCCGACCCTCAGTTTGTGGGGTACTGGAATCTTATTGTAGCATATAGAAATCAATATTTGACTTGTCATAGTGTCCGACTATGACAATTACATTGTCGTCGGTCCTGCGGAGCTTCAAAGATACCAGTCTGCAAGCTCCTGAAAGGCGTCCTGATTAGCTTCGAAGTATTCGGAATCCGGAACCTCAATAGGAGGCTCATCAAGCGCTACGGGGGCTTGTAGACGCTCTATGTCGAGAACCTTTGACAGCATCCCATCTTATAAGACGCTACCCCCACCTC
>NZ_JACSIQ010000609.1:0-411 GCF_018812105.1 Gluconobacter sp. P1D12_c | reverse complement strand
GTGATTTCAAGCTTTTGGCGATTTGATTGACGGTTCCTTGGGTCGCTTTCGCTCTGCGTTTTGAGCAGATCGGGGACTGCCCCCCTGGATGACTACGCGCTCGCGTTCAACCTTGCGAGGAAGAGAAAGCGGCGCATGTTGTAGACAATATTGGCCAGGCCGATCCTCATGGTGGCCCGGGTGATACCCACGGTTCGGACGAACAGACCCGTCTGCGATTTCTGATCGGCAAAGACATGCTCGACACGCGACCGGATCACCGATTTCCCTGCGTTGGACCGCTGGATGTGGCGGGGCATGGGCTTGAGATGCGGCTTTTTCCTGTGGACCTTTGAGACAAAGCCCTGCTTTTCCATGAAGTCTTCGTTGGCTTTCGAGCGATACGCGGTATCGGCCCAGACGCTTGAGGCG
>NZ_JACSIQ010000608.1:0-411 GCF_018812105.1 Gluconobacter sp. P1D12_c | reverse complement strand
TATCAGCGAGGCCGGATACGCCGAAGCCCTTGGCCGTATGGTTGCAGCCCATCGTGGGCTGCCCCTGGCGTCACTCTGGGGAGACGGCACATCGTCCTCAAGTGATGGTCAATTGTTTCATGCAGGTGGCAGAGGCGCTGCGATCAGCGATATCAATGCGCGCAATGGCAGTGAACCGGGCGTCAGTTTCTACACCCACATCTCCGATCAGTATGATCCGTTTTCGACCCGGGTGATTGCGGCGACGGCCGGTGAAGCACCCTATGTTCTGGATGGGCTGCTGTATCATGCCAACGGGCTTTCCATTGAAGAGCATTATACCGACACGGGTGGGGCATCGGATCATGTTTTCGGGCTGATGCCCTTCTTTGGTTATCGATTTGCGCCCAGGATACGGGATCTGAAAGAGCG
>NZ_JACSIQ010000607.1:0-412 GCF_018812105.1 Gluconobacter sp. P1D12_c | reverse complement strand
TTGAGCGGGCTTGGTGATGAGCTCGAAGCATTTTCCCGGACTGTGGATTTTGAAGTGTTCCGTCCTGATCTGGAGAAGGCACTGGCCTATTCAGATGGAAGCAAAGGCGGGCGACCGCCATTTGATCCGGTGCTGATGTTCAAGATCCTGGTGATCCAGACGTTGAACAATTTGTCTGATGAGCGGACGGAATATCTGATCAACGATCGCCTGTCGTTCATGMGCTTCCTTGGGCTGGGGCTTTCAGATCGTGTTCCTGATGCCAAAACACTCTGGCTGTTCCGTGAGCGCCTGACGCAGGTGGGAGCGATCGAGGGTCTGTTCAACCGTTTTGACGCGACCCTGCGGCACGCCGGCTATCTGCCGATGTCGGGCCAGATCCTGGATGCAACGCTGGTGGCGGCTCCAAAGC
>NZ_JACSIQ010000606.1:0-412 GCF_018812105.1 Gluconobacter sp. P1D12_c | reverse complement strand
TTAACAAAAACACACTCGTAACAAAACTCATCCTCGTCATCGTTCAAATATTCGTTGAATCTTAACAAACCATATCCCCTGCTTTCTATGTAATCCAAAAACAAATAAGAATGCGAAGGAAGACAACGCAAATAATCTCTATAACTTTTCACATCCTTCACAGGAAAAGAATTGTCAATATAATGGTCATGCAAACAAGTCATGATATCGTAAGGCTTTTCCCAACCGCAATAAACCTCGACCCCATTCCCAAACATATAACGAATAGCCTTGGTCTCATAACGTGCCTTCATTCGCACAGCCTTTATATTGAACAGATTTTCAAGCCTCTGTACTTCTCTCTCTATTTCTCTATATATTTCCTTCTTTACCCAAATCCATAACAATCTCCGACCCTCAGTCTGTGGGGTAC
>NZ_JACSIQ010000605.1:0-412 GCF_018812105.1 Gluconobacter sp. P1D12_c | reverse complement strand
TGGCGGGACATGCATGAGCGCTACGGAAAATGGAACTCGGTCTATGTCAGGTTCCGGCGTTGGGCTGAACAGGGTGTATGGGATGCCTTGCTGCAAACTCTGGTGGACGTGGGACTGAGTGATGACTGGCAGCATATGGTCGACAGTACCGTGGTTCGCGCCCACTCCCAGGCAACGGGTGCAAAAGGGGGGCTCATACGGAAGGTTTTGGTCGATCACGCGGCGGTTTTACGAGCAAAATCCACGCCCGGTGCGACAATCARGGACGYCCTCTTGGCTTTGTCCTCACCGGCGGGCAAGTCTCGGACTATAAAGCCGTCAATGCTCTGATGGCACTTCCGGCTCCGAACCCCAGGGCCATGCTGGCTGATCGGGGCTATGACAGCGACAGCTTCCGCCAGAATCTGCTGAT
>NZ_JACSIQ010000604.1:0-413 GCF_018812105.1 Gluconobacter sp. P1D12_c | reverse complement strand
GGGTAAGGAAGCGAAGGAATCACGCGGAGAGATTTTTGATGAAGGACCGTCTGAGAATGGGTGTGAGTCAGCTTCTCGGATAGGTTTTTATGAGCTGCTTCGTCGCAACAGTGGGAACAAGGTTGATGTGTTTAAACATCTTGAACGCATTGGCAGGGATGAGGCCATAAGGCTTCAATCTGATCGCATTGCTGACAGGCTTGAAGGTCTGGGGATTCCGTCTAGGCGTAAGAAGCAGGATGGCACCTTTTTCAAGGTGGGTTTGCTGTCTGGATTAGCTAAGCAGATGGATGAACAGTTTAGGCATATCATGTTCATTCCTGCTGTTGCTGTTGCTGAGCGTCGCCAGTTGAGGAATGAGCTGACCTATTGGATTGATAACATTCTCCCGAATAAGGGGAAGTATCTGCGGT
>NZ_JACSIQ010000603.1:0-413 GCF_018812105.1 Gluconobacter sp. P1D12_c | reverse complement strand
TCGTAAGGCTTTTCAAAACCGCAATAAACATCGACCACATTCCCAAACATATAAAGAATAGCCTTGGTCTCAAAACGTGACTTCAATCGCACAGCATTTATATAGAAAAGATTTTCAAGCCTCTGTACTTCTCTCTCTATTTCTCTATATTTTTCCTTCTTTACCATATCCATAACAATCTCCGACCCTCAGGTTGTGGGGTACTGGATACTGATTGTAGCAGATAGAAATCAATATTTGACTTGTCATAGTGTCCGACTATGACAATTACATTGTCGTCGGTCCTGCGGAGCTTCAAAGATTCCAGTCTTCAAGCTCCTGAAAGGCGTCCTGCTTCGCTTCGAAGGATTCGGAATCCGGAACCTCAATAGGAGGCTCATCAAGCTCTACGGGGGCTTGTAGACGCGCTATGT
>NZ_JACSIQ010000602.1:0-413 GCF_018812105.1 Gluconobacter sp. P1D12_c | reverse complement strand
ACCCGTCTCAAGACCCCAAAAGATCGGCTTCGTGAAGATCAGGCCGAACAGGTTCGCCAAGCCCTTTTGCCGTTTTTTGACAATCCCGATTTTGACCATGATGCCCTTGGCCGGGTCATGGTCACCGTTCAACGCATTACTACCCCAGCCCCCGGAACAACGGAGCCGTTTGTTATGATCCGTCCCGCACAGAACCGTGCTGTCACCTTGTGGCTAATGAAGAACAGTAAACGTCCAATGAAGGCCGTGGACGTCTGGACGCTCTTGTTCGACCACCTGTTCCCACATACCGGACAGATCATGCTAACCCGCGAAGAAATCGCCGAAAAAGTCGGAATTCGGGTCAACGAAGTTACAGCCATCATGAATGAACTGGTGAAGTTCGGTGCGATTTTCTCCGAGCGCGAAAAGGT
>NZ_JACSIQ010000601.1:0-414 GCF_018812105.1 Gluconobacter sp. P1D12_c | reverse complement strand
CAGAGTATCTGATCAACGACCGCCTGTCGTTCATGCGCTTTCTGGGATTGGGGCTGTCGGACCGCGTGCCGGATGCCAAAACGGTCTGGCTGTTTCGTGAGCGTTTGACACAGGCGGGTGCCATTGAAAGGCTGTTTGACCGATTTGACGCGACCCTGCGGAACGCCGGTTATCTCCCGATGTCCGGCCAGATCCTGGATGCAACACTGGTGGCTGCTCCAAAGCAGCGCAATACGAAGGCTGAGAAAGCGGATCTCCGGGCAGGACGTATTCCAGAAGACTGGCAGGACAAGCCCGCAAAGATGTCGCATAAGGATCGTCATGCACGATGGACACTTAAGTTCACGAAGGCGAAGCGGCAGGACGATGGAACCATACCGTCGAGCGATCTSGCYATCCCGTTCTTTGRCTACA
>NZ_JACSIQ010000061.1:0-905 GCF_018812105.1 Gluconobacter sp. P1D12_c | reverse complement strand
GAAGGATGTGAAAAGTTATAGAGATTATTTGCGTTGTCTTCCTTCGCATTCTTCTTTGTTTTTGGATTACATAGAAAGCAGGGGATATGGTTTTTTAAGATTCAACGAATATTTGAACGATGACGAGGATGATTTTTGTTACGAGTGTGTTTTTGTTAATGACAATAAAGATGAGATACGCCTTTGGGTTAAAGATTTAGAAGAATGTGACAAGGATGGTTTGTATTCGAGTATCGATAATTTAGATTTGGAAAATTGTACGTCTGATGATTTTAAAAGAAGACTCTCAACGATTTGCGAGAAATTTTTTGGATCGTTGTCATGAGTTATCAATTCGCACATTTTGAGATGCTGAGTCGTAAAGTGCTTGTAAAGCCTTCCGACAAGGCAACGAAGTCTAAGAAGTGGAATATTAAAGAGACTATAGATGAGGCTACCCGGAGAAATCCGGATGCCTGTTTGCATGTTGAAAATCCAGGCAAGCCGGTTCTCGTTTTTGGTCAGGATTTAGAAGCTCTTGAGCGTGAGCATGAGCAGGCTTGCGATGGTGCTGTTGATGTTCAGAAGAATGGCAAGAGCAGGAAAATCAGAAGCACTCAAAATACTATGGCGTGCATTGTTCTGTCTTGGCCAGGTGAGATGGATGCCGATTGTAAGCGTTGGCAAGCTCGGTCGGTCAAGTGGTTGCAGGACACGTATGGGGACCAGTTGAAGACAGTCATCAGGCATGATGATGAGGCTTTTCCTCATCTTCATGCTTTCATCGTTCCTGATGATTTGAAGGCGATCAGCTTACATCCTGGGGATAGTGCAAAGCAGAAGGCCAAGGCGGATGGGTTATCTCCAAAGGAACAAAATGAAGCCTATAAGCAATCGTTTAGAGATTGGCAGGACAGTTATTGGGA